>DAITNM010000072.1:0-1071 GCA_036834585.1 Thermodesulfovibrionales bacterium
AGAACACTTTCAAGAACTATGTTTCTTGCTTCTCTCTGCGCCTGATCTGTACTTGCCTGAACTAAATTTCTGAAGTACACATATGCCTTGGAATAAGAGTCCTCCTCATTTTCTTTCAGGAATTTTTCAGGATTCTTCTCCTTGGCAAGGGTATCCACTTTAGACATGAAGCTCGAGTATTTTTCAGACAGAATTTCCGGGGAGCGCATACGTGCCTGATTCAAGAGAATAAAAGCCCATAAGCTATAAAAATTGGCAAATCCTCTGGCACCCACTGTAACAGCAGAATTACAATTCTCCATGCTCAGGAGATAATCTTTAGCGAATGCTAATCTGCTCTTGAAATTTTCTTCATTAAATCTTGGCATACTTTCATGTGGTGAATCATATTCTGCATAGATATCATCAAGATAGTCTTGATCAAAGCCATCAATACGATTTTTCAGGATAACAATTAAAAGTTCGGAAATAAATTGAACATCCTTCATTCTTCTGACCCTTGCTTTAGTAACAACACCAAAACGCTCCCATTCATTCTGCTCTGCCTCAGTCTCTGCTTTGGCTATAAACCACCCGTCATATTTAGCATGTCTCAATTCCTGGCGTTCAAGCTTTCGTGAATTCCTATTCAGTCGATCAAATACCTCATTGACATAATTCCCATTAACTACCTCGATAAACTCAACTGGCATAGCATACTCCCGGAAACGTATTTTGATGTCCGGGTCACTTTCTATCTCCTTCCACTTTTTACCATTCATTTTTACATCGCCGTACTCCTTGTCAACTGTTAAATCATTATGAGTAAATCGAATAATCGTCTCCAACCGTTGTTTCCCATCCACAACATGGTATGTGAGATTCCCTGCTTCTTCATTGATTTCTTTATGGATAAAAATAGCAGGGCACGGGTAATTCCGGAAAATGGTATCGAGAAAAAACCTTCTGTCTTTGAGTGTCCATACGCTTCTCCGTTGGTATGATGGATTCAAATCCAACTGTCCATTCCGATAAACGTCAAGAAACCAACTAATATTACGCTTCATGTTATCCCCCTTTATTGTGATCTTT
>DAITNM010000072.1:1171-4532 GCA_036834585.1 Thermodesulfovibrionales bacterium
ACTTTTTCAAATTCCTTAAACACTGCTTCAACATTCCAATTGAGATATCCAGACCATATACTCCTCCCTTCCTGGCATTTTCTGAAAAGCAGGGAATGTTGTCTCCTGAACCGACACCTGCAAATGTAACAAAGATGAGCTTATAATATTTAATAAAATCAATAGGTTAGCATGATAAACAATGCCTTTGTAATATGAAGGCGTGATCTTCAGGGTAATAAATTAAAACTGCTCACTCGTGATTATGATTACTGCTTTGAGGAATATGAAACTGTATCCTTAGTCGGAGCTCCGAAATGGTAGAAGACAGAAATCAATCTGAAATAAAAGATTTTGTAGAAACTGCCGAACTCCTTTTGGCTACCAGGGGAGACTATCAGAAAACTCTTAATGTTATTGCCCAGAGGGTACTAAAGGTTTCAGGTGCAGACAGGGTTTGTCTCATAATGAAGAACAAAAGAGATGAACTCATAATCGAATTCGGCCTTCCTCAAGATGCTCACGGGATTGGTCAGAAAATTACTCTGGACACAGGCGAGGCTTTCCTCAGACGAGTAATGAGAAGGGATGAATCCATTGTTTTAGTCACAAATCCCTATGAGGATCCTCGTGTTGCTTACATGAGAGGACTAGTAAGGGCGTACAGTATCTCTTCAATACTGTTTCTCCCTCTCTTTTTTGAAGGTGAACCTATAGGAATCCTGGTTTTTGATCGGATTGGTAGCGAAAGATTTTCCAGAGAGGCCCTTGAAAAAATCATATTCCTGGGACGGCTCGCCTCTGCAGCAATAGGCATGGAACTAAAGAGGCAGAAAGACCGGGAGAAAATATTGCAGGATGAAAAACTGCGCACCCTCGGTGAACATTCTTCGAGAATTGCTCATATAATTCGCAATAGTTTGACGATCATAGGAGGATTTTCAGGAAGATTGCTCAAGCGTTTATTGAAAGAATCGAGATCCTGGGATTCAAAAATCGACAGCAAACTCCTTGAGACCTTATGGGGAACCACAAAAATAATCGATGATGAATCCAAAAAACTCGAAGAAATAGTCAATCATGTCCTGACCTTCATGAGCTTTAAAAAGCCTGTCCTGGAACCACACAATATCAATAGATTCTTGAAGGAAGAGTTGCCTCCAACAGCTGTTAACGGCGTAAGACCCAGATTTAAATTGGACAAACAACTGAACAGGCTGAATATGACTTTTGACAGAAATATGATGTCAGTATGCCTACAGGATCTCATTCGGAACGCCATTGAAGCCTCGGCAACGAGAATCCTTATAAAGACTAAACTGAAACCAAAGCAAAAAGAGGTTGTAATTTCGATTATCAATGACGGAAAAACAATCAGTCCAGATATAATGAAGGAACTCTTTTCTCCTTTTGTTACAACAAAGATGAACGGGAGTGGTCTTGGATTGGCAAACGTCCAATCTATTATAAATAGCCACGAAGGGGATATTTCAGTCACGAGCGATAAAATAACAGAGTTTAAAATCACCCTTCCTTTGCCCAAAGCCTTAAGGCCTGTAAATAACACAGCGTCTGCTAATTGTATATCCTAAGATTCTGATGCCTGTCTCATTTTAATATTCGCGCCATTCCATAGGGACTGCATTACGGATGGCATATCTGTCCAGCCTGCGCAAAAGTTTATCAGCCTCTTCATACTGCCGCTCTGCAAACTGCCTCAGTTCACCAACGGTAACAGCTTTTGCCCTCTTCCCTGTTTTGACAGCCATTGCTGGCTGAGAAGGATCTTTAATATCATTAAGAGATTCCTTGAGTTGTTTCCATTCTGCTCGTTTTGAAGCAAACTGATGGAAAATATTTCTCCACCAATATTCATCATGCCCTCCCGGCATGCTTGCCCTTGGCAGAAGCTCCTCAAACACCACCACATGTTTTGTGGTATTTATCTGGACAGAATAATTTGATACAAAGTCCATTCCGATAAGGCCATCAAATTCACGCGAAAGCGGTTGAGAAATTTTAGTGGGGATAAAATGTTCTTCCAGACCATCTATCTGAATATTATCTACAATAGTAAAAATGGCAGGAATTGTCCCTCCAATGCCACTAATGGACTCTACGAGATTACCCTCATTTTTATCTAAGATACCTATTCTTTCAGCCAGTCCAAAAGAAATGAGCATCCCTGTTGCCCCTGTATCCAGAATTATAGGGGCTGTAACAGAGGCATTAAAGGTAACAGGAATGATAATCCTTTTTGCTGATCCTTCATATGCCCTGTATGGAACTTCATGCCGATTCAGTTTCAGCTTTCCTTCTTTTACTCCTGATGGACTGATCATGAAGCCGGAGTTATCATCACCTGTGCTTAACTCTTCAAAAGATCTTGTTTTCTCGGAAGGTTTTATATATTTCTCCAGGTCCTGGTCAGTAAAAACTGGAACCTCTCCCTGTTGACCCTTATCAGCCGCAAACATAGGAGTTACAAAAAATAAAAGAAAAACGATAGAAATAAACATTCCCATCTTATCTCCTCCTATTTTTGTGTAATATCAAGGCTGTTTTTAAAAAGCAAATTTAAAATTTATATCATAATATTAACGTGAAAATTTAATAATGACAACTTTTTATAGATCAAGACTCCTTGACGCATAAGCATGTCTTCTCTAAAATATCTGACAGTATGGATATACGAAAATTTCTCTCGGATACATTCCTGTTCAACTCTTTTGCCGAAAAGGAGTTAAATCTCCTCGAATCTTCTACTTCCCTGGAAAGGGTTCAGAAAGGAGAGCAGATATTTTCTGAAGGTCTTGATGCAAGTGCATTCTTTATTATTGTCTCAGGAAAGATAAAAATTTATAAGGTCTCTCCTGATGGTAAGGAACACACCTTGCATATCCACGGTCCTGGAGATCTTGTGGCTGAGGCAGCCATATTTGACTCCATGGTTTATCCTGCATCCTGTATTGCCTTAGAAAACTCAACCCTTGTCCGTATTTCGCGTGAGGGATTTTTAAACCTTATAAAAAAGCATCCAGAACTGTCATTAAAGATGATGAGTGGTTATTCAAAGAGATTGAGACAATTTGTTGCAAAGATTGAGGAACTTTCACTGAAGGATATTAAATCAAGACTTGCCGGCTACTTACTCGAAAATAGCAAAATTGAGAATGGTACCACTGTTTGCAGGCTTAAATATTCTAAAAAAGAGCTATCATCCCTGCTCGGTACAATACCTGAGACACTATCCAGGTCTTTTGCCTTTTTAAAACAAAGAGGGCTCATTGTCGAAAAAAATAATCTCATTATCATTCCAGACCCTGATAAATTAAGGCTCCTTGCATCATAGTTAAGGCAGGCTTATAATCCTTTTAGTATT
>DAITNM010000073.1:0-4525 GCA_036834585.1 Thermodesulfovibrionales bacterium
TCAGATAAGTAAACCCCGTTAGAAAATTTCTAAGGGGGGAGGCTTTTTTCTAACGAGGTAAAGAGCGAGGAGACTTCTTCAAAGACCTTTTTCCATGGAAGCCCCCTGAGATCAACCTCGAAACCATCAGGCAAGAATCTAATCTTCCCATCTCTTTTCTTCTGAAGTCCGAAAATATCCTGTGGAGTTACTTTTGTGTCTGGAGAGAAGGTCACTTGGATCCTACCTTGCATGTCCTGAATCTTTGCGATGAGGAGTCCTCTCGCCATTATCTTTAGCCTCATGATGTCAAGGAGGTTTTTTACCTCCACAGGAGGTTTCCCAAATCTGTCTTCCATCTCGAATTCGAGGGCCTTTAATGCCTCATGTGTTCCTGATGATGCAATCCTTCTATATATACTCAGTCTGAGTGTTATGTCATCTATATACTCTTCTGTTATAAAGGCATTGAGCCTCAAATGTATTGATGGTTCGAACTCCTCTTCAATCTTCATGCCCTTTAGCTCAGCCACTGTCTTTTCCAGCATTTCCATGTAAAGGTCAAAGCCAACAGCATGGATATGCCCTGATTGTTCCGGTCCAAGGAGGTTTCCTGCACCCCTGATTTCAAGGTCCTTCATGGCAAGTCTGAAGCCAGCACCAAGATAACTCATTTCCTGTATTGACTGCAATCTCTTTTTAGCCTCCTCAGTGATGATGTCCTCACCGGGAATAAGAAAATAGGAGTAAGCCCTGACATTGCTCCTTCCTACACGGCCCCTAAGCTGATATAATTCAGCGAGTCCCATCATATCAGCCCTGTTAATTATGATAGTGTTAGCAGTTGGGATATCGAGACCTGAACCGACTATTGCAGTGGCAACGAGGACATCTATTTCCCTGTTATAAAATTGGAGCATAATCTTTTCGAGTTCTCTTTCGTGCATCTGCCCATGTGCAACAGATATTTTCACTGCAGGAAGAAGTTTAATTAGATATTCAGCAATCTTGTAGATATCTTTTATTCTGTTATGAACAAAAAAGACCTGGCCCTTTCTTTCGAGTTCTCTATCAATAGTCTCTTTTACAAGTTCTTCATTGAATACAGAGACAATACTTTTAACAGCGAGTCTTTCTTCAGGTGGTGTTTCGATTACACTCATTTCCCTTATATCTGAAAGTGCCATATAGAGTGTTCTCGGAATAGGTGTAGCAGTAAGGGTTAAAACATCAACGCCCTTTTTCATCTCTTTTATCTTTTCCTTCTGCCTTACACCAAACCTGTGTTCTTCATCAATTATGAGGAGACCGAGTTTGTAAAACTTTATATTTTCACCAAAGAGGCCATGCGTCCCTATGATTATGTCTATATCCCCATTTGACAGTGTCTTTAGAGTTTTCTGTTGTTCTTTTTTAGATTTGAACCTGCTGAGGTAATCTATCTTTACAGGGAAGGCAGAAAACCTTATCTTGAATGTCCTGTAGTGCTGTTCACACAGTATCGTCGTAGGAACAAGAACTGCTACCTGCATCCCGTCATATACTGCCTTGAATGCTCCCCTCATTGCGACTTCTGTCTTTCCATACCCTACATCCCCACAGATAAGCCTGTCCATCGGTTTTTCTGATTCCATATCTCTCTTAATATCCGCTATAGCTGCTAACTGGTCAGGCGTTTCTTCGTAAGAAAAGAAGCTGTCAAATTCCTTGTGAAGCTCTGTATCAGGGCTGAAGGAGAAACCCTTATAAACCTCTCTTTCTGCATAGAGGCTAATAAGTTTTTCTGCCATCTCCTGAATTTTTCTTTTTACTCTCTCTTTTGTTTTCTGCCAGGTCTTCCCCCCGAGCCTGTCAATCTTTGGTATGACCCCTTCTCCAGAATGGTATTTATGGATATTATTAATGCCCTGTAGAGGTATGTAGAGTCTTCCACCTTCATAATCAAGCACCAAAAGGTCTTCTTCAATGCCCTCGACACTCTGGCGGATAAGTCCACGGAACCTGCCTATGCCATGTTCTTTATGGACAACAAAGTCCCCTGGCATGAGGTCTTCAAGGGATGCAAGAAGCTTCGAAACCTTTGATTTCTTGATAGGCCTGTAAATCGGTCTTTCTCCAAAGATCTCTTTTTCTGTAAGTATTAAGAGACCAGGAAAGAAAAGACCTGAGGAGAGGTTGCCAGTAGTAATTGAGACAATGCCTTCATATTCAAGAAGGTCTATTTTTTCAATAAGGGGTGCAACCACTCCTCCTTCTCTCATAATTTCCTTGAGCCTTTCTGCCTGACCTTTTGATGAAGATATAAAAACTATCCTGTTTTCTTTTTGGAGTAACTTAATCTTCTGTGGTAGGTCCTCGATATTTCTCCTCTCATCAGGTATTATTCCGAGACCTCTCAGGGAGAGAATCCCGGCTTCATAGCCAGGACCTTTCAGGGAATACCGGGAGAGAAAATTAACATCTTCTAATAGTTCCTCTCTTTCCTGGATGGAATCAGAAAAGAAGTATTTCATAGCACCTGTTATCTCCATAACAGTTTTGCCTGTTGAGGGTTCTTCTGTCGGAAAAATTGAGAAATCAGAAACTTCATCCTTTGACATCTGTGTTTCTACATCAAAAGTTTTGATGGTCTCAATCTCATCACCGAAGAATTCAACCCTCAGTGGTTCCTCTGATGTCGAGGGAAAGACATCGAATAGCCAGCCACGCTGGCTGTATTCCCCTTTTTCAGAGACAAGGGGGACCTTCCTGTAACCAATCTCCTGAAGCCTTTTTTCTACTTCCTCCCTCTGAATCTCTAACCTTATTTTTAGATTTAAAACCCAATTTTCTATCTCACTATAAAATCCCCCCACCCCCCCTTTAGTAAAGGGGGGTAAGGGGGGATTACTTCCATTTTCCTTTGTGTTACTGTGCAATATTTGTGTTTCGTATTTAGGCCATATCGGTAATTTAAGGGTTTTAACGGAACAGACAAGTGAATCAGTTCTTCTCAGAGAGGAGATTGTCTTTGCCCTCTGACCTGAAAAGGCAGGTCCGTCAGGTTCTGGGAGGAAAAGGACGTTGTCTTTTCGCAGAACCTCTCTGAAGAAATTAATATCTTTATATAATTCTTCTGCAAGTTCTTCAGTTAACTCAACAGCAAGGTAGGGTTTATCATAAAGAGCAAGAAGAAGGGCTGATGATGAGCCTGTAAGGTTATAAAGACGTGGATGCTTTAACCCTTCCTCAATAATTTCTGTTAGGAATGTAAAATCTATCGCCATAGATTTGTCCTTCTTTTACTTCATTCAAAATGCTTGCAGATATTTCAATTTATTATTTTAACAAGTCATGCTGAATTTATTTCAGCATCTCATAAGAATCTTTTTGAGACCCTGAAACAACCCATGAAACAAGTTCAGGGCAGGGTTCAGGGTGACATTATGAATTATGTGCAGGAGAGGATAAGTTGTAACAATAACAACAATGTGATAAATTATATTGCACATTAAAATATTTAAAAGGTGAGGTTATGAGTAAGATATTAAAAATTGGTCTTCCGAAAGGGAGTCTTCAGGAATCGACATTAAAGCTTTTCAGGAAGGCTGGATACCATGTTTCTGTATCAAGCCGCTCTTACTATCCATCCATTGATGACCCTGAAATCGAGGCTATGCTTATCAGGGCACAGGAGATGGCAAGATATGTAGAAAACGGGGTACTCGACTGCGGTCTCACAGGTAAAGATTGGATATTGGAGCAGAACGCCGATGTGCATGAAGTGGCTGAGCTTATTTATGCAAAGGAAGGCCTCAGGCCTGTTAAGTGGGTAATAGCTGTTCCCAATGATTCCAAAATAAAAACTTTGAAGGACCTGAATGGAAAGCGTATCGCAACAGAGCTTGTGGGATTTACAAAGAAATATCTTAAATCTAAAGGTATAAAGGCAGAAGTAGATTTTTCATGGGGTGCAACAGAAGTGAAGCCACCGCATCTTGCTGATGCAATTGTCGAACTTACTGAGACAGGTTCATCCTTAAAGGCAAATAATCTGAGGGTTATTGAGACTATCCTTGAGTCAAGCACCAGGTTTATTGCAAACAAAAAGTCATGGCGTGACAGCTGGAAGAGACGGAAGATGGAGAATCTCCTGATGCTCCTCAAGGGTGCCCTTACAGCAGAGGAGAAAGTCGGACTCAAGATGAACGTGCCTGATGGCTCCCTTAAAAGGGTAATGAGCCTTCTTTCTGCCATGCACTCGCCAACTTTGTCACCTCTTTCTGATAAAGGATGGTATGCCCTTGAAGTAATGATTGATGAGAAGATTGTTCGGGACATTATTCCGAAACTCAAGATGGCAGGTGCATCAGGGATTGTGGAGTTTCAGCTAAATAAGGTTATTCCATAGACTAAAAGAAGGCATATCCCTCTAAGTTTCTTCCTCTCCTCTTATGAGTTTTTCTGCTGTCTCTTTATCTTCTTTTCTGACCAGGATCTTTATCTCACCCATTTTACCGACACTAACAGGGTAGGGGCTTACCTTTGATGACCTTAATACAACCGG
>DAITNM010000074.1:0-4490 GCA_036834585.1 Thermodesulfovibrionales bacterium
TCCCTTATTTTCCAGATTGAAGTGGATGGCGCAAATTGTTTGGGCTCAGTACCTTCTTTAAAGTATTCCCTTATAGCCCTTGTTTCGTCCTTTGATAAAAGCCCTGTTGCCGGGTCTATAAAGTTACTTACTATTCCATCATCAGGGAGTGAAAATTCCCGGGGTTCACCACCCAGTACATTCTTCATAAAAGATACCCAGATAGGAGATGCTGCACGAGCACCTGTCTCCTGAGGTCCAAGGGACCTTGTATCATCAAAACCAACCCAGACAGCGGATACCAAATCTGTTGTATATCCTATAAACCAGGCATCTCTGTATTCGTTTGTAGTACCTGTCTTTCCTGCAACAGGCCGACCGAGTGCCTTAGCCCTCCATCCGGTACCATACTTTACAACATCTTCCATCATTGAGGTTATCAGGAAAGCTGTCTGGGGACTGATAACTTCCTCAGCATCAGGCTCGTTGCTCTCCAAAACTCTGCCCCTGGAGTCGATGATATATTTTATTGCGATTGGTTTCATCTTCATACCACCACTTGCAAATACATTAAAACAGAGAGCAAGTTCCAGAGGAGTGACACTCATTGAACCCAGAGAAATAGTTAGATCCCTCGGTATTTCTCCCTGAAATCCCAGGAGCCTCGCAAAATCTATTACATTATCTATTCCTACTGCCTCGACCAATTTTATTGTTACCACATTTCTCGAATATGTTAATGCCTCTCTTAACCGAGTCGGACCGTAGAATTTATGGTCGTAGTTCTCAGGGCTCCATTCACCTCTTGGCCCGCCATAGTAGACTACAGGTTCGTCAGTTATAATGCTTGCAGGAGTAAAACCATGATCCATTGCAGCAGCATAAATAATAGGTTTAAAGGCAGAACCTGGCTGACGTTTTGCATACAAAGCCCTGTTAAAGTCGCTCCTGACAAAATCATATCCTCCAACAATTGCCCTGATAAATCCTGTCTCCGGCTCTAAAGCAACAAGAGCACCCTCTACCTGTGGCTCTTGTTCGAGGGTAAGTCTGACACTATTTCCCTTCATTGTCTTAATACCCACCTTCACAACATCCCCGGGTTTGAGTATCTTTGTCAGGTTAAAATCTTTTAAGAATCGACTTTTACCTTTTTTCAGGTCAATAACCTTAGATGCCCATTTCGCATCTTCGATCGTGAGTTTTCCTAAAATACCTCTTGTCTTTACTACAGCCTCCTTTTCACTAACCTTAAGCACAAGCCCAGAAGATATTTCTCCTATGTTTGCAACTACTGTGGTTACTAACTCTTTGCTTGTTAATTCCCTTTTTACGTTGATGTCTTTCCTGTTCTCAATAGGCCCCCGCCACCCTCTTCTCTTGTCGAGTTCCCTGAGACCTTCCTGGATCGCTCTTGCTGCTGACAACTGTGCATTCCTGTTTAATGTTGTATAAACCTTCAGCCCTTCCCTGTAGACCATCTCTTCACCATATTGTTCCTCAATATATCTTCTAATGTATTCGATAAAATAGTTATTTGCTTCTATGCCCTTCCGCACATTCGAAAGATAGATAGGCTGTTTTAATGCATTCTCTTTCTCAGACCTTTTGATGTATCCTTCTTCCTCCATTCTTGATAGAACGATCTGCTGTCTCTCCCTTGCTTTAGTAAGGTCGTTGTAAGGAGAATAAATTAGAGGCGCTTTTATAAGACCTGCGATGAGTGCAGCCTCGGAAAGGTTAATATTTCTCACCGATTTCCCAAAATATACCTTTGAAGCCATCTCAACACCATAGGCACCATGTCCAAAATAGATTTTGTTCAGATAAAGTTCGAGTATTTCTTCCTTTGTCAGGTTTTTCTCAATCTTTACTGCAAGCGCCGCCTCCCTGAGCTTCCTCTTGACCGTCTTCTCAGGCGTAAGGAATATAACCTTTGCAAGTTGCTGTGTTATGGTGCTTCCTCCCTCTTTCAACTGAACATAAACAATGTCCTTCAGTAGAGCTCTTATGATAGCAATATAATCAATACCTTTATGTTTCCAGAACCTTGAATCTTCAACAGCTATCGCAGCATTTTTCATATTGTCAGGTATTTTGTTCAGAGGAACAAACACACCCTTTTCTATTTTCAACTCTCCCACAAGGACATCATCATCTGCATATATCTTAGTGCCTGTTTCAGGCTGATACTGCTTCAGTTCTTCAATAGAGGGTATTCCTTTTTCGATTGCAAAATAACCCCCTGCTGAAGCCCCAAGGATGATCGAGAGGATTACAAGGATAATAATAAGTTTAAGTCTCATTTGTTAATTATACTCCATAGACAGGCTCTGTCAAAACAAAGGGGCGTATTCAATACGCCCCTTTGTTGTTACTTTTTATACACTAAACTTTTAGTACATCTCTCCGCCCATGCCAGGTGGCATCTTCGGTGTCTTATCATCCTCTGGAATCTCTGTCACCATAACGGCGGTCGTCAGCATCAATGCCGCAACAGAGGAGGCATTCAGGAGGGCATATCGTGTAACCTTTGTAGGATCAATAATGCCTGCCTTTATCATGTCTGTATACTCTTCCTTATCAGCATCAAAACCGTAATTGAGCTCTTTTGAATGCTTCACTTTTTCGACCACTACAGACCCCTCAAGACCTGCATTATTGACAATCTGCTTAATCGGTTCTTCAAGTGCCTTTTTTATGATCTCAACTCCTACCTGCTGGTCCTCTTCGAGCTTAAGGTTCCTAAGTGCAGGCAGACATCTAAGAAACGCAACACCTCCACCTGGTACAATACCTTCTTCAACAGCTGCCCTTGTTGCATTGAGTGCATCTTCAACTCGTGCCTTTTTCTCTTTCATCTCTGTCTCTGTAGCAGCACCGACATTTATGACGGCAACACCACCAACAAGCTTTGCGAGTCTTTCCTGAAGTTTTTCCCTGTCATAGTCAGACGTCGTCTCTTCTACCTGAGTTTTTATCTGTTTAACCCTTCCCTCAATCTTTTTAGAGTCTCCTGCACCCTCAACAATGGTTGTATTCTCTTTATCTACTGTTATTTTCTTTGCCCTTCCAAGGTCAGTGATCTTGATATTCTCGAGTTTTATTCCGAGGTCTTCAGATATCATTGTACCGCCTGTGAGAACTGCAACATCCTCAAGCATTGCCTTCCTCCTCTCACCAAACCCCGGTGCCTTTACAGCACACACCTGGAGCGTGCCGCGAAGCTTATTCACCACAAGAGTTGCAAGGGCCTCTCCTTCAACCTCTTCAGAAATGATGAGGAGTGGTTTTCCCATCTTTGCAATCTGTTCGAGTATCGGCAGGAGGTCCTTCATACTCGAGATCTTCTTCTCATTGATGAGGATATATACATCCTCAAGGGTACATTCCATCCTTTCAGGATCGGTGATGAAATACGGAGAGATATAACCCCTGTCAAACTGCATGCCCTCAACAACATCGAGGGTTGTCTGCATGCTCTTTGCCTCTTCAACAGTAATGACGCCATCTTTACCAACCTTGTCCATTGCCTCTGCAATAAGCTCTCCAATAGATGCGTCGTTATTAGCAGAAATTGTTCCTACCTGAGCTATCTCCTTCTTCTCCTGAACAGGTTTGCTGAGCTTCTTGAGTTCTTCGATAACTACCTCCACTGCCTTCTCGATCCCCCTCTTCAGGTCCATCGGGTTTGCACCTGCAGCAACATTCTTGATTCCTTCCCTGTAGATAGCATGCGCAAGAACTGTTGCGGTTGTAGTTCCATCACCTGCCACATCAGATGTCTTCGATGCAACTTCCCTGACAAGCTGTGCTCCCATATTCTCAAAAGGATCTTTGAGTTCTATCTCCTTTGCAACTGTGACGCCATCCTTTGTGATCGTAGGCGCACCAAATTTCTTGTCGAGTATTGCATTCCTTCCTTTAGGACCAAGTGTTGCCTTTACTGCATCAGTGAGTAACGCTACCCCTCTGAGTATAGCGTTTCTTGCTGCCTCGTCAAAAATAATCTGTTTACCTGCCATTTGTAATCCTCCTTCTGTAAATAGAATTTTTAGCTTTCAATTTTCCCCAAGATATCTTCTTCTCTAATGATGAGGTATTCTTCTTCATCAATACTGATCTTTGAGCCTGAATACTTCTCAAAAAGTATCGTGTCACCGACCTTCACCTCCACAGGCTGGAGTTTGCCATCATCCGTAATCCTGCCAGGACCTACAGCCACCACGGTGCCTCTCTGTGGCTTCTCCTTCGCCGTATCAGGGATAAAAAGGCCACCTGATGTCTTGTCCTCTTCTGAGGAATACCTCACAAATACTCTGTCTCTAAGCGGTTTAAATTTCATATCCGTTGCTCCTTTCTTTTGATTTTTTTGAAGATTTAGATTTTATTAGCACTCATCAAGAGAGAGTGCTAATAATATACTTGCGTGGGTTGGTATAAGGCAAGGATTTTTAAGGTTTAAAAATCCTAAAAAATGTTTATAATCTCTTTTTTTCTTTAAAATTCTT
>DAITNM010000075.1:0-4450 GCA_036834585.1 Thermodesulfovibrionales bacterium
AAAATTAACGAAAGGGAATTCCAAAATCAGGCAAAAACCTCGAAATTTCACGGACTTTGTTACTGAGGAGCATTATTCCGAAAATGATAAGAAGCAGACCACTTAGGAGCATAATTACCCGCATAAACCTGTAAAATATCTTTGAGTAACTGAGAAAGGCATTTATAGCAAGGGAAGATAGAAAAAATGGCAGGGCAAGGCCGAGGGAGTAGAAGAAAAGGAGCTTCAGTCCGTATGATGCTGACCCCTCTGACGCTGCATAGAGAAGGATTGTACCCAATATAGGCCCTATGCATGGCGTCCAGGCAGCAGCAAAGGTCATGCCTATTATGAAAGAGCCAAAATATCCTGCAGGTTTGCCATGGGGATGGAACTTTCTTTCCCTTATGAGAAAATCGAGCTTAAGAATGCCTGAAATAAAAAGACCGAAGATTATAACGAGTATACCGCCAATTATCCTTATCCAATCCTGAAATTTATAGAGAAGGTGACCTATAAAAGAGGAGGAGGCCCCCAAAGAGATGAAAACCGCTGAAAACCCTGAAATGAAGGCTAAGGAATTTGTTAAAGTAAGGAACTTTATCCTTTTTCGATCTTTGGTCGAAGTAAGATTTTCGAAAGATATCCCTGTTATATAGGATACATAAGATGGTACGAGAGGCAGGACACAGGGAGAAAGAAAAGATAAGATACCTGCAAGAAAGGCCATCGGAATGCTTATATCTTTAATTCTGCACTCCTGTTTGCGTTAAGGTCTTGCACATTCTGCAGTATCCCCCTTTATTTTCTCAATAGCATGGGGAATAACGTCTAATATTACCTCAAGATTCTCCTTAACTGCTTTTGGGCTTCCTGGCAGGTTGATAATCAAGGTTTTTCCTTTTATGCCTGCAACAGCCCTTGAAAGGATTGATCTACTGGTCTTTTTAAAGCCTTCATATCGCATTGCCTCTGCAATTCCCGAGACTTCTTTCTCAATAATCTCCAGGGTTGCATCAGGCGTAACATCTCTCGGGGCAAGCCCTGTCCCTCCTGTTGTGAGAATCAAATCAACTTTTCCACAATATTTGGTAAGGGTCTCTTTAATCAGGTTTTTTTCATCAGGTATGATTTCATAGTGCCTTACATCAGCTCCAACAGGCTTAAGGATCTCAGCAATCAAGGGTCCACTGGTATCTTCTCTCTCACCCTTTGAACCTTTGTCACTAATAGTCAAAACAGCAACAGTAATCATTCTTTGTCATTAGTCAGTAGTCATCAGTCAAAAGTCAGATTCACTTTTGGCACTATGTGCTGACTACTATTTCGTCTCCTTCCCTAATTTTACCACCCTTAAGAACTTTGACAAAAATACCTTCTTTAGGCATTACGCAATCACCAGCCAGATAATATATTGCGCACCTTGTATGACATTCTTTGCCTATCTGGCTGACTTCTGCCTCAACTTTGCCTATTTTCATCTTTGTCCCAATTGGTAATGCCAGAAGGTCGATGCCTTCTGTTGTGATATTCTCTGCAAAATCTCCAGGTTTAACGTTTAAACCCTTCTCTTGCATCTTCTTTATGCTTTCGAGAGCCAGAAGGCTAATCTGCCTGTGCCATGTACCTGAGGCATGGGCATCATCTTTGATGCCATGGTCTGTAATAATTTCTGCCTCCTTTACGGGTTTTTTGCGCATACCTTTCCTGCTACTAATATTTACAGAAATCACTTTACCTTTTATTTTTTCCATAAATACAATGGGTTATGTTCCCATTTCCCAACTATGTAAATACTTTTCCTGCTCCCCTGTTAAGGTATCTATCCTTATCCCCATAGCCTTGAGCTTCAGTTTAGCAATCTTCCTGTCGATCTCCTCTGGAACACTGTAAACCATCTTTTCAAGCCTCTTGGAATTCTTTGTAATGTATTCAGTACAGAGTGCCTGGTTTGCAAAACTCATATCCATTACTCCAGAAGGATGTCCTTCTGCTGCTGATAGATTGATGAGCCTGCCTTCGGCGAGGAGGTATATTTTTTTATTATTCTTCATGGTATATTCCTCGACAGAGTCTCGCATTACCCTTTTCTTCTTTGACATCTTTTTGAGGGACTCTATATCTATTTCAACATTAAAATGGCCGGCATTGCAAAGGATCGTGCCATCTTTCATGAGGGGAAAGCATTCCTTCGAAATTACATTAATATCTCCGGTTGCGGTAACAAAGATATCTCCTATTCTTGATGCCTCTTTGATGGGCATCACTTCAAAGCCGTCCATGGTTGCCTCAAGCGCCCTCAGGGGGTTCACCTCTGTGATGATGACTCGTGCGCCCATGCCTTTTGCCCTCATAGCTATTCCTTTACCACACCATCCGTATCCAGGGACTACAAAATTGGAACCAGAAATCAACCTGTTTGTGGCTCTAAGTATTCCATCAATCGTAGACTGACCTGTGCCGTAACGGTTGTCAAAAAGATATTTAGTATATGCATCATTCACAGCTATTATGGGATATTTTAAGAATCCTTTTTCTGCCATCGCCCTCAGACGAATTACTCCTGTTGTTGTTTCTTCTGTCCCTCCTATCACACCATTAAGCAAACCCTTACTGTCTTTATGCAGTGTAGAGACAAGATCAGCGCCATCATCCATTGTAATCTGTGGATTTATTGAAAGGGCATTGTTAATATGTCTGTAGTATGTCCTCCTGTCCTCTCCCTTTATAGCAAAGACAGGAATGTTAGAAAATCTGACAAGAGAGGAGGCAACGTCGTCCTGAGTGCTAAGTGGGTTTGAGGCACAGAGATAGGTTTCTGCGCCACCTGCCTTTAAGGTTTCCATAAGGATGGCTGTCTCTGTAGTGACATGAAGACATGCAGAAACCCTGTAGCCCTTCAAGGGTTTTTCTCTTTTAAAACGTTCTGCAATACTTTTAAGTACTGGCATTTCCTGGGCAGCCCACTCAATCCTTAGCTTACCTTTTTTCGCTAAATTAATATCTTTAACGTCATGAGCTATCATTCCACCTCCAAAGACTTATTATTTTTTAAAGACCTTTGTTGCGTCTGTTTTCTCCCAGGTGAAATCAGGGTCAGTTCTTCCAAAATGACCGTAGGCTGCTGTCTTTTTGAAGATAGGTCTCCTTAGATTAAGGGTTTCAATCATTCCTTTCGGTGTGAGGTCAAAATTTTTCCTTATGATCTTTACTATCTCCTCTGAGGGTCTCTTACCCGTTCCAAAGGTCTCTACGAGAACAGATACAGGCTCAGGTACCCCTATAGCATAAGCCATCTGGACCTGAACCCGGTCTGCTACTTCAGCAGCAACAATATTTTTTGCTATATACCTGGCCATGTAAGCGCCTGATCTATCCACCTTCGTTGGGTCTTTGCCTGAGAAACAGCCACCACCGTGACTTCCGACTCCTCCATAACTGTCTACAATAATCTTTCTCCCTGTGAGCCCTGTGTCTCCCATTGGCCCTCCAACAACAAAACGGCCTGTTGGGTTCACATAATATTTAATATGCTCCTCATCAAGAACCTCTGCAGGTACTGTCGGCTTAATCACCTTCTCAATAATGTCTTCTCTTATTTCTTTGAGTGTGACCTCATTGCTGTGCTGGGCAGAAACAACAATGCTATCTATTCTAAAGGGTTTACTGTTCCTGTATTCTACAGTAACCTGAGTCTTTCCATCAGGCCTTAAATAGCCGATGATGTCTCTCTTTCTCATTTCTGCTAATTTCATGGCGAGCTTATGAGCAAGCATGATTGGCATGGGCATTAGTTCCTCTGTTTCATTGCATGCAAATCCAAACATAAGACCCTGGTCACCGGCGCCTCCAATGTCAACCCCCATGGCAATGTCAGAGGACTGCTCGTGTATAGATGTGATTACAGCACATGTCTCATAATCGAACCCGTATTTTGCCCTCGTGTAACCAATCTCTTGTATAGTCTTTCTTACAATCTCAGGTATCTCGACATAGCAGCTTGTGGTAATCTCACCAGCTACAAAGGCTAACCCTGTTGTCACGAGTGTCTCACACGCAACTCTTGCATTCTTATCTTTGGCGATTATCGCATCCAGGATTGCATCCGAGATCTGATCTGAAACCTTGTCTGGATGCCCTTCTGTAACAGACTCGGAAGTAAAGAAATAATTCTTTACAGTCATCATTCACCTCCCGGAAGTAATCTTGAACTTACTATTTTAGTATATTTTCTCTCTTTTTACCGCATCTGCCACTTTTGCAACCTTCACCGTCTCTTTAACATCATGAACACGGACTACATTCGCGCCATTTATTATTGAGATTGATACTGCTGCTGCAGTGCCTTCAAGCCTCTCAGTAGCAGGAGCATCTCCGAGGATTTTGCCTATGAAAGCCTTTCTTGATGGACCTACAAGTATTGGCTTTTCTAAAAAAGTAAATTCACGGAGGTTATTAATTATCTCAAGAT
>DAITNM010000076.1:0-4429 GCA_036834585.1 Thermodesulfovibrionales bacterium
AAGAGGCAAAAGCCTCGGAGTCCCGATCTTATCGGGACGAGAATGAGCGAAAGTACTATATTCGCCATAGGTTTAAAATTATGAAATAGTGTTGTAGGGTAGGTCAAAGACTCTATGGATATTTAAGCAGAAGCCTCTGGATTGCAGTAGCTTTTCCAGTATTCTCATCTATCTCAATAACAACAGCAGAGAAGATTCCATCACCTCTGGCTGTCTCAAATCGTACAGGTATGTTTGTTAAAAATCGTTGTAAGACAAGTTCCTTTTCTATACCGATAACAGAGTGATAGGGGCCGGTCATTCCAACATCTGTTATGTAAGCTGTTCCACCGGATAGTATCTTTTCGTCAGCAGTCTGGACATGTGTATGTGTTCCGATGACAGCACTGACCTTACCTTCCATGAAGTATCCAAAGGCAATCTTCTCAGAGGTTGTCTCTGCATGAAAGTCTATGATGATTACCTTTGTTTTAGTACTCAACTTCTCTACTTCTTCTTTGCCAGTCCTGAAAGGGCAGTCTATATTTGACATAAAGACCCTTCCGGAAATGTTAATCACCGCTGCCTTTATACCGTTAGGCAGGGAATAAATTATACTTCCATAACCCGGGACACCTGGAGGATAATTTAATGGCCTGAGCAGTCTGTCTTCTTTTGAAATTTGGGCAATGAATTCTTTCTTGTCCCAGACATGATTGCCTGTGGTAATAATATGCACACCGTAGCTTAAAATCTCGGATACAATTTTATCTGTTATGCCAAAACCGCCTGCAGCGTTCTCACCATTGGCAATTACCAAATCAATTTTGTATCTGTCTACAATAGTGGGAACTAAAGCTTTGGTTGTTAACCTTCCCACTTTACCCACTATGTCACCGATAAAAAGTACCTTCATAGTAAGAAATAAAAATAAGGAAAGGCTGGGGAAGAATTTTTATACGACACCTTAAAAATAGTTAAGTGTTCAGTGTTATGAGTTAAGAGTTTAAGTAGCATAAACATTTTCAACTTTCAACTTTTACTAAGAAGTTCATAAGTAAAACCACATCAAAGGCTCGTTTCTGTCATGCCGGCTTGTCCGGCATCTTTCTTGAAGAAGGATTCCCGACAAGCGGGAATGACAAATTATGTGGCTCTACTTATGACCGTATTAATAACTTCTTATTTTGCATATTCCACATATCGTGACTCTCTGATGACAGTGACCTTTATCTGGCCAGGATAGGTCATCTCAGACTCAATTTTTTTGGCAAGGTCCTTTGATATTATGGAGGCAATATCATCACTTGTATCTTCAGGTTTTACGATTATTCTTAATTCCCTCCCTGCCTGGATTGCATAACATTTCTCAACACCCTTGAAGGAGAGGGCCATCTGCTCGAGTTTTTCAAGGCGTTTGAGGTAACTTTCTATGCTTTCCTTCCTTACACCAGGACGTGCGGCTGATAAAGCATCGGCAGAAGCAACAAGAGCAGCCTCAACAGTTGACGGGTCTCCTTCTCCGTGATGGACTAATATTGAATTTATTACTTTAAAATTCTCTCCGTATTTCTTTGCTATATTTGCACCAATCTCCTGGTGTGACCCCTCTACCTCGTGGTCTACCGCCTTTCCAATATCATGAAGAATGCCTGCCCTTTTTGCGAGCTTTACATCAACCCCGAGTTCACCAGCCATGACACCTGCAAGATATGCCACTTCCCTTGAATGTTGAAGGACGTTCTGTCCGTATGATGATCTGTATTTGAGTCGTCCGAGAAGCTTTATCAATTCCGGGTGTATTCCAGAAAGTCCGAGATCAAAAACAGCCTTTTCTCCTTCTTCCCTGATGTGTGCCTCGACCTCTTTTCTGACCTTTTCGACCACTTCCTCGATCCTTGTAGGGTGTATCCTTCCATCTGTTATGAGCCTTTCAAGAGACAGTCTTGCAATTTCACGTCGGACAGGGTCAAAGGCAGAGAGCGTTACTATCTCCGGTGTATCATCGACAATAAGGTCAACACCTGTAGCTGCCTCAAGTGACCTTATGTTCCTGCCTTCTCTGCCAATTATCCTTCCCTTCATTTCGTCATTCGGGAGGGTTACGGCAGTTACTGTTGCATCAACAACATAGTCACTTGAATATCTCTGGATGGCAAGACCCATAATCTCTTTTGCCTTTTTCTCAGCGTTTTCTTTTGCTTCATCCTCTATCTTTTTAACAAGCTTGGCAGACTCAAACTTTGATTCTTCCTCTATCCTTTTTAAAAGTTCCTGTTTTGCCTCTTCTGAACTAAATCCTGACAGCTTCTCGAGTACCTGTGTCTGGTCTTTTATCAGTTGGTTGTAATGGTTGTCTTTCTCCTGAATAATTCGTTCCTTGGAGCTGTAATCCTTTTCTCTCCTGGATAACTCATGCTCTCTCTTTTCAAGCTGGTCAAATCTTTTCTCGTGGGTTTCCTCTTTCTGACGTAACCTTCTCTCAAGATGGTTTAATTCAGAGCGTCTCTCCTTCAGCTCTTTTTCGACCTCTGATTTGGCCTGATAGACAACGTCTTTTGCTTCAAGGAAAGCCTCTTTTTTAATCTTCTCAGCCTCTTTCTTTGTCTCCTCGAGGATCTTTATCTTTTCTTTTTCTATTTCTACTTCAAGAGCGGCTCTTTTGCTCTTCAGGCTTACACGATAGATGAGACTTAGAACTATTCCGACAATAATCCCTATAAATACTGCTATCAGTACATATCCTGTTTGAATCATCTTTAGAACAACCCTCCTTTCTCTATTCTCCTGCAAATAGTCATAACCGTGAAGTCTACGACCAGTAGGGAGGAATTCATTTGAGGGCTTAAAGCCCCTTCTGAAAAATTAGTTCTGTGGCTTGGTTATGAAATGAACAAGACTTTTGGAGGTGAGAAATACATAATCTTATTGGAATCGACTCGTTCCGAGAAGGTAATTTTCCGTTTACTCTCTATCATTGAATTATTTATAGTCCTCCATAAAACTCTTTTAAAACCAGCCACAAAACAAATAAACCCACCCTGCCGTGCAAGGGAAGAATTAGATCCGCCTATAAAATAGGTGGGTGCCCTGAAAGAGACTTTAGGCTTTCTTCCTTTAGAAGACATGCACACCGACCTCTTTACTCAAGCTCCCAAAAGATCTAATTTGCCGGATCAACTTTTCCACTTATCACTAACAGGGCAGGTATCCTACCCTGAATTAGCACCTCCGTCTAAATGAAGTATTCTTTTATAAAATTACAATATCACAAATAGCATAATTGGGCAAGAGAAAACTTCTTTTCCTCGCAAGGCCGGAAGACTTCTGACATATTCAAAAAAGGCATTCTTCTTGTATTAAGTAGAAATTTTTAATAAACTATTTAAAAAGCACTTTAGCTTTACATTTATTGTCATTGTGGGATAAAAGAATGAAGGCATTAATTTTAGCCGGCGGAGAAAATAAGAGGCTCCCGGTAATAAAGGGGTTTCTTGAGATTAAGGGCAGGAGGATTATTGAGTTAAATATCGAGCTTCTCAAGGGGATATTTGATTGTGTTATCATAAGCACCAATGACCCGGGGTTGTATTTTTATCTCGGCGTTCCGATGGTTGGAGATATCGTTAAATATAAAGGGCCGATGACAGGGATACTTTCAGCCCTGGTAACCCTGGAGGCTCCTGATATCTTTGTAACTGCATGTGACATGCCATTTATTAAACCACAATTGGTAAAATACATCATCAATAAGTGGAAACATAGCAAAAAAAACCCGTTAACCATTACTGGTTACTCGTCACCGAAAAACGGGTGGGATGCTGCAATCCCAGTATTTGATAACAAACCTCAGCCCCTCTTTGGTATTTATTCAAAAAAAGTCATAAGAAGTATGGAGGAGACAATAAAGAACGGTAGCAGGAGTTTAAGGGAATTTCTTAAAAAACTGGATGTCCTTTATATCAGTGAAGACGAAGTGAGAACAATAGATCCCGAAGGGATATCCTTCGTTAATATAAATACATTAGAAGACTATGAAAAAGCAATGAAAGGTTAGCATATAGCAGGTATTTTTAACTGCTTACAGCTGACTTCTTTTAAAGAGAGGAGGAGAATATGTTTGGTTTAGGTATGCAGGAGCTAATCATCGTAATGATAATAGTTATTGTTCTTTTTGGTGCGACAAGATTACCCGAGCTTGGCAAGGGTATAGGACAGGCAATCAAAAATTTCAGGAAGGGCATGTCTGAGCCTGGCGAAATAGATGTAACACCGAAGAAAGAGTCTAAAAAAGAAGAAATAGATAAAAAAGAAGAGGCAGAGAAGAAAGAAAGTGAATAGGGGAGCTGTTGCAGAGATCAATCTTTCTGCAATAGCGCACAATCTTGAGACCCTCAAGAAGATTACTAAAAACCGGACAGTAATAGCGGTTGTCAAGGCAGATGCCTAT
>DAITNM010000077.1:0-4352 GCA_036834585.1 Thermodesulfovibrionales bacterium
CGGACTGCTCCACCCCGCGATGACGATATACAATACCTTAATTAATAGTTTTTTTTCAACACTACCTCAATCACGATACAGAATTGAGAGATGCTGAAACAAGTTCAGCATGACATGCAAGAGACGAAATTTTTGTCAAATCATGAGTCATGATGGTATTATATTAAGACTTAAAAAGTCGCCTTGCCATGATGGAATTACTGAGACAACATAGATGGATTCTTGATTTATTTGACATAACCCTTGTTTCTGTAATAGTTTACCGCCTTCTACTGATCATAAAGGGGACGAAAGCTGCACAGATGCTCATCGGACTTGGCGTCCTCCTTGCCGCTTCTCTACTTTCAAGATATTTTGAATTGAACACTGTAGGCTGGTTAATAGAGAGTTTCTGGGCACAGGCTGTCATTGGGATAATCATCCTCTTCCAACCAGAGATAAGAAAAGCCCTCGCTCAGATGGGAGAAGCACAGTTTTTCCGTACATTCACTCCTGCTGAAGAACTAAAATCCCTTGAAGAAATTGTGAGGGCGTCTGTCGCTCTTGCAAATAGAAAGATTGGCGCACTTATTGTATTAGAACGTGATACAAGCCTCGAGGACTTTGTTGAAGTCGGCACTCCTCTCGATGCAAAGGTATCAAAGGAACTGCTGATGAGCATCTTTCACCCTACCTCACCAATCCATGATGGTGCAGTCGTGATAAAGGGTAACAGGGTTACTGCTGCAGGATGCTTTTTGCCTATAACATTAGGCCCTGAAGTTAGAAAGTCTTTAGGCACAAGACACCGTGCAGGAATAGGTCTCGCCGAAGAGACAGATGCGGTAATCATAATTGTATCAGAGGAGACAGGGATGATATCACTGGCGATCAACAGTAAGCTTGAGACCAATCTTGATATGGGAAGTCTCAGGAATATCCTCACTGATTTATTCACGACAAAGAGGGAAGGATGAAACATCCCATTTCCAAAAATCTCGGTCTCAAGATAACAGCTGTTCTACTATCTATTCTCTTATGGGTTTTTGCAACTTCCCGCGGTCTTTCTGAGATAGTCCTGGATGTGCCACTTGAGTTCAAGAACATTCCACCCAGGCTTGAACTGATGTATTATGATGTCAAGGCTGTAAGCCTGAATATAAAAGGTCAGGAAAGACTCATCAGAACTATAAGACCAACAGATATCCGTGTCTGGATTGATCTTACTAAGGCCAAGAAAGGTGAAGGCATTTACGCTATAAATAAGAATAATATAAGCTTACCCCTCACAGTAACTGTAAAGAATATAACCCCTTCTTCTGTCAAGGTATCACTCGAGGAATCTGTCTCAAGAACTGTCAAGGTCAGGCCAATTGTTGTGGGAATACCCGAAAAAGGTTATTACATAAAATCTATTAGTGTGGTGCCTCAGACCGTTGACTTAGAAGGTGCAAGCTCTAAAATAAAAAAGGTAGATAAAGTAAAAACAGAACCTCTGGATGTAACAGGTCGCAGTGAAACTCTAACAAAAGGCTTAAAGCTTGATGTTTCAGGCATGAACATAAGGACAAAGGTAGATGAAGTTAAGGTCAAAGTCGTAATTGCAAAGGAGATAAGATGAGACTCTTTGGTACAGATGGCATAAGGGGAACGGTGAACAAACACCCCATGACTCCGGAAACAGTCTTAAGAATTGGGATGGCTGCTGCGCATGTTCTCAGGGATAAGCGCGGAAGAAATATGATACTAATAGGTAAAGATACGAGGTTGTCAGGTTACATGATAGAAAGTGCCCTGACCTCAGGTATATGTTCAATGGGGATGAATGTAACCCTTGTCGGACCTTTACCAACACCGGGGCTTGCCTTTCTGACAAGGACGTTGCGATTAGATGCAGGAATTGTTATATCAGCATCTCACAACTCTTTTGAAGATAATGGTATCAAGTTCTTCTCTTCAGAGGGTTTTAAGCTCCCTGACGCACTCGAGGAGAAGATTGAAGAACTTATGCCGGATGAAGGACTTCAAAGGCACAGGCCAAAAGGTACTGAGATAGGAAAGGCATATAGACTTGATGATGCTTCAGGAAGATATATCGAATATATCAAATCTACTCTTCCAAAGGGCATGAACTTTGAAGGGATTAAGATCGTAGTTGATTGCGCAAATG
Organism: Thermodesulfovibrionales bacterium; assembly: GCA_036834585.1. Classification (GTDB taxonomy): domain Bacteria; phylum Nitrospirota; class Thermodesulfovibrionia; order Thermodesulfovibrionales; family SM23-35; genus JACAEY01. Next base: position 2,150 of record DAITNM010000077.1, read on the forward strand.
GTGCTGCCTATAAGATAACACCTTTGCTTTTGCGTGAACTCGGGGCAGAGGTTATATCGATCAATGACAAACCTGATGGTATCAACATAAATGTGAACTGCGGCTCTCTGCATATTGAGGGACTTCTTCAAGCAGTGAAGCATCATAAAGCAAATATTGGTCTTGCCCATGACGGCGATGCTGACAGGACAATCTTCTGTGATGAAAAAGGCAAAATAGTTGACGGAGATCAGGTTCTTGGCATGTGGGCAGTTGAAATGAATCAACAGGGAGCGCTGAGAAAAAATACTGTGGTATCAACAGTAATGAGCAACCTCGGTTTCGAGGAATATCTGAGGAAAAACGGGATCAGGCTGATAAGGACACGTGTGGGTGACAGGTATGTTGTTCGGGAGATGATCAACGGGGGATATAACCTTGGAGGTGAACAATCCGGACATATTGTTTTTCTCGATTTTAATACAACAGGCGATGGTCCCCTTACAGCAGTACAAGTTTTGTATCTCATAAAGAAAAAGGGAGTCTCTCTTTCAAAACTTGCTTCAGAGATAAAACTCTACCCCCAGATTCTCATGAATGTTGAAGTGGAAAATAAACATGACCTCAAATCAAATCCTGAAATCGAAAAGGCAATAAAGACAGCCGAGAAAGCACTTGCTGGAAAAGGAAGGATTCTCGTCAGATCATCAGGCACAGAACCAAAGGTAAGAGTAATGCTTGAGGGTGAAGAATTAACTCTCATAACAAAACTTGGTAACGATATCTCAAAGGTTATTAAAGAAGCCTTTGGCTAAATGTCTTTTTTTCTTTCATTCCTTACAGGCATAGTTCTTTTCCATACCTTCCAGTATTTTCCCTTTTCTTCTATTGCTGTTGTTTTTCTTTCTTTTATCTATCTGATTCTCAAAAAAAGAATTTTTCTTGTTCTGATCATTCTATCAGGAATAGCCTTTGCATTTTTACGATCCGAGCCAGCCAAGGATTTGCCCGTTATTAAAGGTAGAGAGGTTGTTTTAGAAGGTTTTTTCAGTTCTCTTCCGGCTGAAACAGAAAAAGGCATGTTCAGACAGTCAGTAAAAGTACAATCTTCATTTGATGAAAATACAGGTAAAGAAATATATGAACTCCGCAATCAAGAGGTCGTGATACTTTCCGACAGAGAGTTCATTCCCGGGGCAGAATGCAAAATGACAGTAAAGTTTTTGGGTGACAGTACAAGACTGAATCCAGGGAACCTCACGAGTAAAGAAGTTTACGCAAGGTTACTTGAATTAAATACGACAGAAAGCAAAAGACTATCTTTTTGCACAGAGATTCAGAAGCTTCGATACAGACTAAATAAATATATCCAGGCCAATTTTAAGAAAGACTCATCTGCCTTTATCTCTGCAATAACAACAGGCCAGAGGGCTTCTATAGATGAAGATCTAAGGAATGCCTTCAATAAAACTGGGCTTGCTCATATTCTCAGTATTTCAGGTACTCACTTCGGCCTGTTTTCTGTTTTTCTATTCGGAATATTCAGATTCCTGATGAATGTTCTCCCATACAGGATCCTCCAGAGGATAACCATCTTTCTCACCCATTCACAGACAGCGGCTTTGCTTTGCCTTCCATTTATGCTCGCCTATCTCGGACTCTCAGGAGGAAATATACCTGCTGTAAGGTCATTTATAATGGTTGGTCTTTTTCTCCTGGGACTTCTCATTGGAAGAAAGGGCTTATGGCTCAACTCTTTATTCTTTGCAGCATTTGTTCTGGCAATATGGGATCCGAAGGTTATCCTTGACCTATCATTCCAGCTATCCTTCCTCGCTGTCCTGTTTATTGGTTTTTCAATACGAAATACAGAAAATGAGGAAAAACATGAAAAAGATACTATAAAGAAGGGTTTCCGTTATCTTAAAAATGCTCTTTTTCTTACTCTATCAGCTTCAATAGGAACAGCTCCCCTTGTTGCATATCATTTTCACTATGTATCGATAATTTCACCTATATCGAATTTGCTCTTAACACCCATTATAGGATTTGTACTTATTCCCCTGTCGATCCTTTCATCCTTTTTATTTCTGATCACAGGTCATTATGTATTTACTCCAGCCGTCTCAATTGTCTCAGATATAAGCATTTCTCTGGTGAAACTCATGTCTGCTATTCCCTACTCTGATATAAAAATACCAGCCTTTCCACCCATTATTGTTTT
>DAITNM010000078.1:0-4318 GCA_036834585.1 Thermodesulfovibrionales bacterium
TCTTAAAATCCCCCTTCATCCCCCTTTGCCAAAGGGGGAATAAATGATATTTTCAAGCTTCCTTGTGAGCCAAGGGCTCATGTCGATCCCCTTGTAAACGGGAATCCAGAGACAATAATTCTGGATTCCGCATCCCCCGATCGCAGTCGAGGGCAGGCAAGTGCGGAATGACAAGCATAGCACAATGCAGGCTAAAGCCTAAATTTTCGAATAAGCTGATCAATCACTCCCGATAGAGGGGTATCTTTATTCGAAATGTCGTGGAATCAGTATCAGTGAAGACCTCAATGCTCCCCTGCATGCCTTCTATAAAGCGGTAGATAATGCTAAGGCCACGGCCTTTAACCTCTCCTTTTCTTATCTGTTCTATATTTTCCTCAGGTATCCTTCCGGTATTGCGGATCTCGAAGCATGCAAGCTCATCCATTCTGTAACTCTTGATGGATAACTCTCCGCCTTCTTCAGGTATTGCCTTCGTAGCATTGTCAAGCAGGTTGTCAAGGACACGCTCCAGGGCAAAGGGATAACAGTAGATGAATAAACCCTTTTGTAATTCATTTTGTATAAGTTTAATATTCATCCTCCTATGCTCCTTTATAGCTTCCTCATTAACCCTGAAACGGCTTTTCAGCACCTCTGTAAGGTCAACAACCCTTTCACGGCCTTCGATATTAGGATAAATGGCTATTTCCTGCATGCGAATGGCCTCACTGACAACAATATCCAGGTATTCTGCTATTTTTCCTTTTACAATATTGATATCTTTTTCTCCGAGAAGTTTTTTTGCCCTCTTTGCAAAACCTGCGATAGCAATTCCTGGATTCTTGAAGTCATGCAGAATGTCATCCAGTTTTTCGATTCTCAGAGCCTTCATGATTTCTTTTCCGAAAAAGCTCAGGAGCTCGATTTCCTGTTCTATAAATTCCTGACGTCTGTCTGTAGCGTAAAAAACCAGAAAATAATTAATCTCCATTCCTGCCTTGAGGGGAATCAACAGCACAGAATTGACATTGTGCTTTGATGCATATCTTCTCAATTCATCATTCGACAATTCACTCTTGAGGGGGTCTTTAATCAGTATATATGAAGGGCCTATTCTCTCATATTCATAATCACCAGGTTTTTCTGTGCCATTAATTAATACATCAATATAAGGATGATCCTTTATTGCAAACATACAGCCTATCTCATGGGTTTCCTGCCCAGGGGGATATTCAAGCTCGATCTGAACGTGTTTTCTATTCTGGGTAACAGTGAACAAGGAACAGGATTGTATCTGCATGATATCCGCCAGCTCGGGAATCATGAGCTTGAATACATCTTTCATTTTGATTCCTTCACGATGACTGAGTTTTACAAAGATCTTCTCAACAATCTTCTCTTTCAGGAGATTGAGTTTTTGAAGCTCAAGAATACGTTTTTTTGCCAGTACGTAACTGACCCTTCTGGCCATCAATTCCGCGCTTGTTACTTCAAGGGGATCAAACTTCCTGTTTATTTCTTTGTAATAAACCTGAATGGTCCCCTGGATATCTGGTTTATTTTCAAGAAATCTTGGAATATTGAGCGGTACTGCTATGAGTGAATTAAACCCATGCCTCTTGACAACATCCTTATCCAGATAGTCTGGTTCCAGAAGGATATTCGGTACAAGGTAACTTTTCCTGCTCTTTATAACCTTACCCGCCACTGACTTTTCAACAGGAATGTCCTTTAACCTATCAGTCTCTGTATATTGATATGACCCTAAAGCCACAAGCCTTTCTGTCTCAGGGTCAAAGATTCGGATCGTAGCAGCCCCTGCATGGAGAAATTCAACAACCTTTCTTGCAACAGTCTCAAGGATTTCTTTCCAGGCCAGAGTTGGACTGATACTTATCACATCTTCTACCATCTTTATAACCTCTTCCACCTGTGCAGAGAGGAAATATTTTCTTATGTATCCGGCAAGGTCATTGAACTCCTGTTCGGATAGATTATATTTAGCAAGAACAGGATTAGACTTCAGATAGTTTACTATTATTTCATGCATGGCATTTTTTTATCAGTCTGGAATATTTACCCCGTAAGAAATCCCTGTCTTTTCTAACGGGGGTTCTTTGTAGAATATATTAAAAAATAGGGTTTCTTCAACCTTTCCTGCAATTAATAACCTTGACTTTGAAAGAGTAGCTATCCTATCATCAAAAAATGGATTTGCAACAGGTTTTTGGATTATATGAGCCTGAACTGAAAATTGTAGAAGACAGGCTGAAAGACTTCTTCAAAAGCATTGCCTCCCCAATTCCTCTCATAGGCAAGCACCTTATTGACAGCGGTGGAAAAAGACTGAGACCTCTGTTGCTTATCCTGAGCGCAGATATATCAGGTTTCAAAGGGGAAGCCCGTTTAGACCTTGCTGGCATTATTGAATCAATACATGCTGCTTCCCTTCTTCATGACGATGTTGTTGATGCTGCTGAGGTAAGAAGGGGCAAGTCATCAGCTCATTCAATATGGGGCAATCAAATTGTCATCCTCGTTGGAGATTTTCTTTACGCCAATGCCTTAAGGCTTGCTGTCATGCAGAAGAACCAGAAAATCATGGAGACCCTTTCTGGGGCAACAACAAGGATGACAGAAGGAGAAATCTTACAGCTTACAAAGATAGGAGACCCTGATATAACTGAAGAGGAATATCTCAACATTATTTCTGCTAAGACAGGTGCTCTCATCTCTGCTGCCTGCAGAATCGGAGCAATACTTGGCTCCCTGCCTGAAGATAAAGAGAATGCCCTCTCGCATTTCGGGATGAAGACAGGGACTGCATTCCAGATGGCAGATGATATACTCGATTATATGGCTGATGAGGGAAAACTCGGCAAGCGTCTTGGAAAAGACCTCAGAGAAGGAAAGATAACACTCCCGATTATATATCTCTTAAAGGTTGCAACAGATAAAGAGGTAAGGGAGGTCAAGAATATCATCAAAGACGGTTTCAAGCAGGGTGATCTCAAGAGGATTCGTGAGCTTTTCAAAAAACATAATGTTCTCACTCTCTCTTTTAAAAAGGCGCACGGTCTCATATCTGATGCAAAAGTAAATCTTGAAATGTTCCCTCATTCTGCTGCAAAAGAGGCATTGTTTGCAGTAGCTGACTATGTGCTCTCAAGGGGTAAATAGATGCATCCACTTGTTGAGCTTGCAAAGAAAAGCATAGAGACATATATAAGGGAAGGCAGAATTATTGACCCCCCAGCGCCTCTCTCAACTGAAATGAACGAGAGGGCAGGGGTCTTTGTATGTATTAAAAAACACGGGCAACTCAGAGGTTGTATAGGAACCAATTCCCCTTGTTGTGACAGTGTGGCTCTCGAAACGATAAGGAATGCCATAAGTGCTGCATCACGAGACCCAAGGTTTCACATTGTCAATGAAAACGAACTTGAAGACCTCGAATATTCTATTGATATACTTTCAGTTCCTCAGAAAGTAAAAGACCTCAGCGAACTCGATCCCCAAAAATATGGTGTAATACTTGTCAGCGGAAATAAAAAAGGGCTTCTTCTGCCCGATCTTGAGGGAGTAAATACAGTCCAGGAACAGCTAAGGATTGTAAGGATGAAGGCATCTATAACATCAGAGGAAGATGTGGAAATTTACAGATTTGAGGTTAAAAGATATAAATGATGGATATTCCGCTTAAGGGTAACATCAGGGAATTTAGCATTCCAAGGATTCTTCTCTATTTAAACAGAAACAGGAAAACAGGCACCTTAATTATAACAACCTCAACCTTTGCAAAAAAGGTATACATGGACACAGGAGATGCTATCTTTGCTTCATCAACATGCGAGGAAGACAGGTTAGGTGAAATGCTCGTCAAGGCAAAAAAGATAACAATCCAGCAATTTGAGGAATCTGTAGAACTCCTTAAATCAAGAAAGAAAAGACAGGGCGCAATACTCGTGGAACTTGGTTACCTTACTCCAAAAGACCTTTTCTGGGGCGTAAAATACCAGGTAAAAGAAATAATCTATAGTCTCTTCACGCTCGACTATGCCAAATATGAATTTATTGAGGGAGATTTACCCCAAAATGAGGTAATAACCCTGAAGATGAGCATGGGAAACCTCCTATATGAAGGAATAAAGAAAATGAATAACCTCAAACTGATAATGAAGGAGATGGATATAAATTCTATCTTAAAGCTTAGCACAGATCCTGTGAGTCTTTTCCAGGACATAGAAATTGATGATCAGGATAAAAAAATGCTCTTCAGGATTGACGGGAGGAAGACTGTTAAGGAGCTTGCTGACAGTTCTCCAAATGGCTCTTT
>DAITNM010000079.1:0-4243 GCA_036834585.1 Thermodesulfovibrionales bacterium
CCGAACCAGAGAGCCCTGTTATGATGACTATAACCGGTTTTTCCATAATTGATTCTTCAGACTATTTTGTGGGTAATAAAGCCTTAATATTTGTCATTCCGACTTGTTCGGAATCTTTCTTTCATTTATCTTGATCCTTTCATATGGTTTTCAGAAGGATTCTCGACAAGCGAGAATGACAAAATAAATAACCGTCTTACCAAAATGGACAACAGAGCAACTGAAAATTTTAGCTTCCTATCTGTTCCTATCTGTTTGTTGTGTATTTCCACAGAATTCATAGAAGAACCCCATATTTAAAAAACCAGGGAATGGGAAACAGGAAATAAAGTATCTTGTCCTCTATTGTTAGTTTTTACTTCAAAGGTTCTATAAGTCCAAAATTTCCGTCTTTCCTGCGATAAATAACATTTATGTTTCCTGTAATCTCATTCGTAAAGATAAAGAAATCCTTATCAAGAAGATCCATCTGCATGGCAGCTTCATCCTGACTCATGGGCTTCAATTCAAATGTTTTATTTTTTATAATCCTGCCTGTTTCTCCGGGAGATGCAGCAATCTGAGTAACGCTTGTTTTGTCTTCACCTTTTCTATGAGAGACGAGTTTTTCTTTGTATTTCTTCACCTGTCTTTCGAGCTTCTCGACCACTTCGTCGATTGACGAGTATATCTCGCCTGTTATTCCTTCTGCCTGTATGAGATATCCGTTAACTTTTAACAGAACTTCAGCCTTATGTCTGTACTTTTCTATACTCAAGGTTATGGTTGCCTCGGTTATGTTTGTAAGATAACGATCAAATTTTTTAATCTTTGCTTCTGCATATTTTTTTAGAGCATCTGTAACTTCAAGGTGCCTTCCCGTAACAATAATATTCATGACCCCTCCCTTCGATTAGCTAATCCTTCTCCGCTGAGTCTGTGACAGGATTTTAAGCTCGTCTCTATATTTTGCTATAGTCCTTCTTGCAACTGTGATTCCTTGGCTTTTTAGTATTTCCACAATCCGCTGATCACTCAAAGGCTTTTCGGAATTTTCCTCCACGACAATCTTCCTTATCGTATTCTTTACAGATGTTGATGAAATTTTTCCTGCGCCGCTATTGAGTGCATTGCTGAAGAAGTACCTGAAGCTGAAAACACCATGCGGGCATGATAGGTATTTATTTGATGTAACCCTGCTTATTGTACTTTCATGCATACCCAGTATGGAAGCGACATCTTTAAGTGTCAGGGGATTTATATGTTCCACCCCTCTGTCAAAAAAGTCCTTCTGGAGCGCCAGTATACTTTCCGTTACCCTGTATATTGTCCTGTCTCTCTGTTCGAGACTCTTTAGCAGTCCTATTGCATAACGCAGTTTTTCCATAAGAAATTGTTTCTCCTCTTTCTGAAAGACGTCTTTCTGCCGGATAAGTTTTCTGTAAAGACTGTTAATCCTTAACCTCGGCATTCCATCGTCATTTAAGACAATTTGGTATCCATCAGTAGTCTTTGTCACATAAACATCAGGAACAATGTAATTTGTTCTTGTATTACTGAAATTCCTGCCTGGTTTAGGTTCAAGCCCTTCGATGACCTTTACAGCTTTCATAACATCTTCAAGCGGAATCTTGTACTTCTGTGCAATCTTTTTGTACTTTTTCTTTTCCAGTTCCTCCATGTTGTTGGCAATGATCTTCTCAACAAGGGTTCCCTCAAGCTTCAGGGGCCCAAGCTGCAGAAGCATACACTCCCTGAGGTTCCTTGCACATACTCCCGGGGGATCAAAGCCCTGGACTAATCTGAGCGCCTCTTCTGCTGTTGTAATATCAATCTTTAATTGTTCTGAAAGCTCCTCTAAGGATATTAGGAGATACCCATTTTCATCTATATTGCCTATAAGGTTTTCTGCAACTGTTCTTATATCTTCTCGTTCATTCGAAAGCCTCAACTGCCATAAAAGATGGTCGTAGAGATCCTGTTTCTTTGTGAGCAGCAGTTCGAATGAAGGAGGGGTTACAGTGCCAGGATTAAAATAACCAAGGTCCCTTCCGTCACTTCCTCTCTCTTCAAAATAATCATCTACAGAGAAATGCATGAGCTTTTCGAGTGGAGCTTCTGTATCTTCATCTGGCTCCTCAACCTCAATAGATTCTTTTTCCTCCCGTGTGAGTTCTTCTTCATTGACCTCATCAAGAGATTCTTCGAGGAAAGGATTTTCTATCATTTCCAGACTGAGAGCCTGGGAAAGCTCGAGCTGCGGCAATTGCAGAAGTTTCATTGCCTGCTGCAATTGAGGTGTGAGTATCAGTCTCTGAGATAATCTCAGTTCAAGCCTGTGCTCAAGTGGCATCAGAGAATAAACTCCTCTCCGAGAAAGGCTTCTTTAACTCTCGGATCTGCAACGATCTTATCAGGCGCTCCTTCTTCGAGTATCTCACCATTGCTTATTATGTATGCCCTGTCTGTTATCGAAAGGGTGTCTCTTACATTATGGTCTGTTATCATAATCCCCAGGCCCCTGTCTCTCAGATAATTAAACATTTTTTTCAATTCTATTATTGTAATAGGGTCTATACCTGTAAAGGGTTCATCAAAGAGCAAGAAGAGAGGTCTTATGGCAATAGCCCTTGCTATCTCGGCCTTTCTCCTTTCACCTCCTGAGAGTTTATAACCATCCCTTTCTGAGAATTCCACAAGGTCAAATTCTTTCAGAAGGCGATCCACTTCAACCTCGATCTCTTCTTTGCTGAGACCTCTTATCTCTAAAACTGCCTTTAAATTATCCTTGACCGTTAGTTTCCTGAATATGGATGGTTCCTGGGGGAGGTAGCATATTCCCATTTTTGACCTTTTGAACATCGGGAGGCTCGTTATATCTTTATTATCGAGGAAGATTCTTCCTTCATCGGGTTTTATGAGGCCCGCCATCATGTAAAAAGTTGTTGTCTTTCCAGCGCCATTTGGTCCGAGAAGACCAACAATCTCTCCCTTGGAAAGATAGATGTTAAGGTTATTGACAACATGTCTTTTGCCATATGCTTTATAGAGACCCTTTGCCTCTATCAGATGCAATTATTGACCTCTCTGTTTTTTTATGAAGACCTTGCTTTCTTCGACCAGGAAACGGTCATCGTTCAAAAAGTATGTTATCTTTCTGCCTGTAACTACATTTTCACCTTCTACAGCGCGCGGTTCTCCTGTAAAAATAATTTTTTCTTCTTCTGCAAAATAGGTGGCTTCCTTTGAGACAATAGCCCTTGAACCCTTTGTTAACTTGATGTTTCCCGCAGCATCTATCTTTGTTATATCTCCCGTCTCAGAATGATAATAGACAAGCATCTTGTCTGCATGAAGTGTTGTTTCTGTTGTCCTTGCAACAACGGATTTTTCAAAGAGGGCTGTATGTGCCTCATTATCTACTGTGAGTGTCTCTGAAGTTATGACTATGGGACCTTTTAATTGTTGAGCCTTTTCTTCAGCGCAGACATTAGTAAATATGAGAGAGACAATTAAAAGACTACTTATAAAAAGTGGCCTTGACATCTTTCAATATCCTTACTTTTCGCTCGGAATCTACCGTCATGCCTTTTCCTTCAACCTTAAATCTTTTACCGTCAACTTTAATCATCTCCTCTGTTTTAATTTTCCCTGAAGATGCTTCATAATCGATTAAAGAGGTTGTTATCTTATAATCTTTAGACACAGCTTTTATCTCGCTTTGCGTGGTAAATTTTTTGTTTGTGAGATCATAAACACCCTTATCAGCATATAGTCTGAAACCGTTTTTAGGAACAACAACAGTAACGTCACTGAGATCTGCCATGTTATCGCTTTCCCTGAGATCTGCCTTCCGCGCAGTTAAAGTCCAGACAGCATCTCCGCCCTCTTCATGCAATATCTTAAGCCCTTCGATAAAAGAGTTTCCTTTTATCTTAAAAGTATCATGTTCATCTCTCTCACTGCCGAGCACAACAAATAGTATGAGAGCAAAGAAAAGAGAAAGGCTGATCATGATAAATGTCTTCATACAAAATTTTATCATACAAAAAGAACTGTGTAAAGCAAATGTACTTAACAAACCTGAAAAAATATGATTGGGTAATCAGAATCACATAATTAACCCCGTAGGATTTTTTCTATCCAACGGGGTAAAGATTTATGAATTCTGATACCTGTATTTTGTAAAAGAAGCACACAATTAACTTGGCAATCTTTGTATAATTTTCAATGTTTACACTAAACTTGTATGGATAAAAACTTT
>DAITNM010000080.1:0-4221 GCA_036834585.1 Thermodesulfovibrionales bacterium
CAAAAGAGGAAGAAATGACAGAGAAATCAGAGAAGGTATTCTGCAAGATTTATCTTGTACTTGTTCGGGTCCAGAGTTTTCATGATACTTCTCATATATCTTCCTGCTTCATCCTTCTCGGAAAGGTCTACCACAGGGCCGCGAACACTCTTGCCCTGACGGTCGATGATTATTAATACCCTTGGCCTGTCTGCAAAAGCCGCATTGCATTCAAAGACAAGACCAACCTCTTTTGTATTGAGCATGACAATGGTTCCAATAGGGTAGATGCCGACCATATTGGTAAAAAATTTAAAGAGCAAAGGATCAAGGTGAGACCCGGCGCCTTCCAGCATAATACTCAGCGATTTGTCGGGTGACATGGGAATCCGTTTATACACCCGTGCAGATGTCATTGCGTCATATTGGTCTGCAAGACTCACTATCCGCGAATAAAGGTCAAGCTCCCTGTACTTTTTTACTTTAGGATATCCTGAGAAGTCACAGTTCAAATGATGCTCAAAGGAGACAATTAAAGCCCTTATAGCACTGCTATTGAAGCGTCCCAACCCCAGAATTGCTTTAACACCCCATACAGGATGCTTTTTTATAATCTTCCACTCTTCATCGGTAAAACTCGTTGGTTTATTCAAGACTTCATAAGGTATCTCTACCTTGCCAATGTCATGGAAGAGCGCCGCAAGGCCAAGTTCCGTTAATGCCTGCCTGCTCAGTCCTAATCTCTGACCGAGAGACATGGAGAGGATGCTGACATTTACCATATGATGATAGGTATATTCATCAAAGTCCTTGATTGCGGTTAAACTGAGGAAAAATTGTTCATCTTCGAGTAACTGATCCACCATCGACTCAACAAGCCTCTTTGCTTTCTTCATATCAACCCTTTGTCCTGACTTGATCTTTGCCAATACCCCTCTTGTATAAGAGACCGCATTAAAATACGTTTTCTTGATAAGTCTTCTCGCATCAATCTCTTCGCCTTCACTCCCCTTTTTTAGTCGGTCTTCCGTGATCTTTTTCAGGCGGTCGATCTGAATAGCATCAGATGCGGCCAATATTTCTGACATCTTATCAAGTGGTGAATCTGAAAAACCGGCTGTAACAAAAGCTTTCAGGAAGATGATGATGTCATCAGATTGTAAGGGGGCTGTGAATATAACCTTGCCGAGTTCTCTTTTTCTGAATTCTTTTATAAGAAAGTCAAAGTTAAGGAGGAATGCAAGGGAGTAACGTATCCTCGTCTCATTCATATAGAAGAACTCACCAGATAGTTCAAGAGTGATAGTTTTTTCTGATTCCATTATCTGTTTTATTAGAGAGATCAGTTTTTCGACGGCGGTCCTTACAGCGATATTATTTGGATCGTGAATGAGAGCAGTCTTTACAAGGATAGAGAGCTGATTAACTATTTCACCCGGACTTTTCTTAATGAAGCCTTCTTCTTTACTGACCATATTCAAGCTTTCTGATAGCAGATTGAGAAAATTCTCTCAGGAGTTGATTTTTGGAATCATTGTATTTCTGGAGATAGGGGAGTGCATCCTTGTTGCCAAGGAGTCCCAGACAGAATGCTGCACATGCCTTTTCCTCATAGTTCTTATCCCACCAGAGGAACGAACCTTTCTTCAATGTCCCGATCAGAAAATCAAACACCTCTTCATCCTTCCACTTCGAAAGGATCTCATAAAATACTTTTTTCTCTTCGATGTCCTTCTCCTTGAACATCTTGTCGGAGATCTTTTCAAGGAGTATCTTTTTTGCTGCGATGGAACCAATAGTTCCCAGAGCTCTGGCAGATTCAATTCTCACCCCGGCGTCTTGATCGCTAAGGTGCTCTTTCAGTGGTCTTATTACCTCTTGTCCCCCAAGATCAGCAAGAGCCTTGATTACTTCTTTTTTGACCCTTGTGTCTTCGGTCCGCATAGCCTTCAGAAGGTATTCAACAGATCCTTTATCCCTAATTTTTCTTAGAATAGAAATTATATTCCTTACAACATGCCATCTCTGATCGTTCAAAGCTGAGGCGAGAGTCTTGATATCCTGCCTGCCGAGAAAAACTAAGGCATCCATGACCTTCTTCCTCCCGCGGAGTGTCTGAATGTCTCCGAGGATTTTTACAAGAGGCATTATGGCTTTTCTGTCAAGCAATTCTATGTACAGAGTAAAGATTTCATCCTGTATGATGAGATTACTGTCAAGAACTTCACCGAGCGTGCCTAATGCATCATCGCTTCCGGGATACAAGAGGAGCATTCTGATATGCTTTTTCATCCCTTCTGTCGACAGAGGATCCTCGAGTATCTCTTTTGCTCTTTTCATTATCTGTATTACTGCATTGATATTTCCTTCTTTTAAAGAAAATGTAATAGTCTCCTTGAAAAACTTCAGGGTATCCTCGAGGATCGTGCTCATCTCCTCGGCATGGTAGAACATTTCAAAAAGGATTGTTGTCAGTTTCTCTATCTTGTTACTTGAATCATGTTCAAGTTCCTTCATGAGGTTCTGCAAGTCCTTATCAGAAAAAGGAATAACGGATACATCCTTTATATCCTCTTCACTGAATTCTTCAACATACGCCTTCATGAGACCATCAATATCTGAGACCTGCTGCTTTGCTGCAGTTACTGCCCTTTCCTCATACTCCTCTCCGTCAGCATCCAGGAGAAACGTATCATCCACGACATAATATATGTTCTGAAAGTCACCTTCCCAGAAAAGAGTTACCACATCGTCATCAACTGCTTCTCTGTCGAAATCCATAGCAATAATCTTCATGAAGCTTTCGAGTTCTTCCAGAAGCAAACCTTGCCTGAAGGTTAACTCCCGTAACCCATCCTTGAAAAAGAAAAGAGCTATGTTATCATCCTTTTCAGGGTTCTGATATACCTCTTCTGAGTCATGAAAGATGCTATGCTGGTTTATTTTAAAAGTGAGATCACCCTTAAAATGAAAAAAGTCACCGAACCTGGCATAAAGATCTTCCAGGGTTTTTACGTATACAGGATTGTTTTGAGGGTACATCCGGAGGGTCTTTTTTGATTTTATAATGTTCTGAAGGATGTCCCGCGCAAGTCTTGTGTCCTCGGAAATCTCCATGTGCTCCATATTAAAAACTACCACAGTATTCGAGATGTGTCAAACATTAGACGATAAGTATTTTCCTTTCTCTGGCAAAATTCTTGATTATGATTAAGGCTTGATGGAGTCTCTGGAGCCGCATATTCCTCCACCGTATTGACTGCGTATCATTATGGGGGAATTTTTCAGCCCTTATTTCTGACTGGGCCTTTATGGCCTCATTGTATAGCCCCTTAAGCGCTTCATCATCAAGAGACTTCAAGAATATGGGGTTCACTGTGAGATATCCCTCTGAAATGTCATAGGCAACTGCTTTGAGACTTTTCCCCCTAATGGTAGGCATTAAGCAGTTTTTTTCCTGACAAAAATTCTCGAAACAAGTATGCCAATCTCATAAAGTACAATTATAGGAACAGCCATCAGGGTTTGATTAAACACATCGGGAGTCGGGGTAAGGATGGCGGCAGCAACGAAGGCTAACAAAATGGCATATTTTCTATGTTTTGCCAGGGTCTTTGGACTGACAAAACCCATCCGTGTAAAAAAAACGATCACTATAGGAAGCTCAAATATTGCACCAAATGCCAGAATAAACTTAAGACAAAAGTCAACATATTTTTCTACGGAAATCATCGGTATCATGGATTCTGTCTTATAGGTGAGAAGAAAGCCCATCGCAAAAGGAAGTACCAAAAAAAAACAGTATGCAGCTCCGACGATAAAGAAAGTTGTAGTAATAAAAACAAAGGGGATAACATATTTTTTTTCCTTATGTAAAAGACCGGGAGAAATGAAATGCCAAATCTGAAAAAAAATCACGGGAAGGGATATAACAATACCTGTTATGATAGAAACTTTCATATGCATCCAGAAGGCTTCAGCAGGAGCGAGAAAGATAAGAGAAGGATTATTTTTTACATTTTTTTCAATTAATTGAACAAAAGGTGAGGTAATACTGAGTGAAATATTGTACCTCAGGGGAAAGGTTAAAAACCGAAAAATATCCTCAGAATAGTTAAAGGCAGCAGCAAATCCTATCGTAACAAACACAAGGGATATAATAATTCTTTTTCTCAAGTCTACAAGATGTGAGGTAAAAGGCATCTTCAGTTCTTCCATCTATGCCTCTTTCTCCTTTTCCGG
>DAITNM010000081.1:0-4194 GCA_036834585.1 Thermodesulfovibrionales bacterium
ATGGCTGAAAAGACAATAGAATCATTTCAGGTAAAGCGTATCGACATACTCGATGAAAAAGGGGACGTGGATGAATCCCTCATGCCTTCCCTGTCCGATTCAGATATTCGCAAGATATACGAACTGCTCCTTTTGGCAAGAACATTCGACCAGCATTCCATTAAACTCCAGAGGGAGGGAAGACTCGGCACATATCCATCTATCCTGGGTCAGGAGGCATCTCAGATAGGCAGTGCCTATGCTCTTGAAAAATCTGACTGGGTTTTTCCATCTTATAGAGAATTAGGAGTTTATATAACCTTAGGCTATCCTCTCCATATGATTTTTCAGTACTGGGGCTTGGATGAAAAAGGTCTAAAAACCCCGGATGACCTCAACATCTTTCCCTTATGTATTCCTGTAGGAACCCAGGTGCCCCATGCTGCAGGCGCTGCAATGGCAGCAAAATACAAGAGAGACAAAATTGCTGTCATTACTTACTTCGGTGATGGAGGAACATCAACAGGTGATTTCCATGAAGGGCTTAATATGGCAGGTGTCTTTAAACTACCTGTTGTTTTTATCTGCCAGAACAATCAATGGGCAATATCATTACCGAGGGAGAAACAGTCAGCATCAAAGACCCTTGCACAGAAGGCTTACGGATATGGTATCGAGGGAATCCAGGTGGATGGCAATGATGTATTTGCTGTTTATAAAGCAACAGGGTATGCCCTTAATAAAGCGAAAGCGGGTGAGGGCCCAACATTCATTGAATGTGTCACTTACAGGATTTCTGACCATACCACTGCTGACGATGCATCCAGATACCGTTCAAAAGAAGAGTTAGAAATGTGGAAGGCAAAAGACCCTATCCAGAGATTGAGATTATTCATGGAGAAAAAAGGCTTATGGACAATGGAATACCAGAAGGATGTTGAAGATAAAGCATTGTCAATGGTAGATGAGGCAGTGAAACTTGCAGAATCCATAGAGCACCCTCATCCCGAAGAGATGTTCACCTATATATATGAAAAACTAACGCCGAGACAGATGAAGGAATTGAAGGACTTCTGATATGCCGAAATTAAATATGGTGCAGGCAATAAACCTCGCCCTGAAAGAAGAAATGAGAAGGGACAGCAGAGTTGTAGTCATTGGAGAGGATGTGGGAAAGGATGGAGGGGTATTCCGCATTACAGAAAGTTTATATGATGAGTTTGGACCGGAAAGGCTCATAGACACTCCCCTTTCTGAATCAGGCATCATCGGTACTGCCATTGGAATGGCTGTATACGGATTGAGGCCTGTTGCAGAGATACAGTTCATGGGGTTTATATATTCTGCTTTTGACCAGATCTTTTCTCATGCAGCAAGGATCCGCTATCGCTCAAGGGGAAGGTACACCTGCCCTATCGTAATAAGGACCCCTTATGGGGCCGGGGTCAAAGCCCTCGAACTTCATTCTGAAAGCACCGAGGCATTCTTCTGTCACATGCCCGGGATTAAGGTGGTTGTGCCATCAACACCATATCATGCAAAAGGTTTATTGACTTCTTCCATCAGAGATCCTGACCCTGTGATTTTTTTAGAGGCAACAAGATTGTACCGTCTCATAAAAGAGGATGTTCCTGAAGGCGAGTATACCATTCCTCTTGGAAAGGCAAGAATTGTTCAGGAAGGCAATGATATAACCATTATCTCCTGGGGAAGCATGCTCCACAGAACTCTGCAGTCAGTTGAAGGCTACGATGCTGAAGTGATTGACCTCATGACCCTTAATCCCTTTGATGAGGAAACCCTGTTGAACTCAGTAAAAAAGACCGGAAGGGTTGTCATAGTGCATGAAGCGCCAAAGACATGTGGATTTGGCGCCGAGCTTTCTGCAACCATTGCAGAGGAGGCCATACTTTATCTTAAATCACCTATTATAAGGGTCACAGGATATGATGTTGTGATCCCTCTTCCCAAGCTTGAGGACTACTATTTGCCTTCTGTAGTAAGAATAAGAAAGGCCATTGATGATGTAATGAAGTACCAGTGATTTTCCCATAAGTAAGTTTGTTTGTCATTCCGAACTTGTTTCGGAATCTCGGATTTAATACAAATTGAGTAAACCCTGAATAAAAGGGTAATAATTTTCAGGAGATGCTGAACTAAATTCAGCATGACACTTTCAGGACTCAGCATGACAGAAAGGAGTAGAACATGCCCTTTGATTTTAAACTCCCTGATTTAGGTGAAGGAATAACAGAAGGCGAGATAAGAAAATGGATCGTTAAGGAAGGTGATTCTGTAGAAGAGCATCAGACCGTCCTTGAGTTAGAGACTGACAAAGCTGTTGTTGAGGTTCCATCTCCTAAAAAAGGAAAGGTAATAAAGATCAATAAGGAAGAAGGAGAAATAGTAAAGGTCGGAGAAGTCTTGATGACTATTACAGAAGAAGGAGAGGTAGCCAAAGAAAGGCCAAAATCCGTCTCTGTGGTAGGTGTTTTACCCGAAGAAGAAGAGGCAATTCTTGCAACCCCTGCTGTAAGGGCTTTTGCAAAAGAACTCGGAGTTAATCTCAAGACACTGAGAGGCTCAGGTCCCGGAGGAAGCATTACAAAAGATGATGTTATAAAGGCATCCGAAAAAACTAAAAAGGCAGAGGATCAATACGGTATTGTGGAGCGTGTTCCCTTAAAAGGTGTAAGAAGGACAATCTCAAAGAATCTCATGATAGCCCAGCAGACAACTGTGTTTGTAACTGTTATGGAAGAGGCTGATGTCACCGAGTTATGGAATATCAGGGAAAGGGAAAAAAAAGCATTACAGGAAAAGGGGATCCATTTAACTTTTCTTCCCTTTTTCATAAAGGCAGTACAGCACTCCCTTAAGGAGCATCCTTTTCTCAATGCCTCGATTGACGGAGAGGAGATTATCATTAAGAAATACTACAACCTGGGTATCGCAGTTGATACCCCGGACGGCCTAATGGTAGCAGTGATAAAAAATGTCGATAAAAAACCTGTTCGTGAGCTTGCCTCAGAGATTCAAGATTTGAGCCAGAAGGCAAGGGAAAGGAAGATAAAGCTGGAAGAGCTGAGGGGCAGTTCCTTTACCTTTTCCAACTGGGGACATTTCGGCGGGACTTTTGCAACTCCTGTAATAAACTATCCGGATGCTGCAATTCTTGGGACCGGGAGGATTTCAGATAAACCATGGGTAAAAGAAGGGCAGATTGTCATCAGAAAAATTCTTCCCCTCTCTTTGACCTTTGACCACAGGATCACTGATGGCGCTGATGCATCAACCTTTCTATCAAAGGTGGTTCACTATCTCGAAGACCCCGGACTTCTTTTCATAGAGAGTGCGTGACAGGGGTTGATGGAACTAAAGGAATTCGAAACAAAAGTTATTGACATCATCCAGAGGACTCATGACATAAAGAGTTTCAGGTTCACCCTCCCTGATGATATCACCTTTAAACCTGGTCAGTTCTTCTTTTTAACGATAAGAACAAACAGTAAGGAACTGAAAAAGCACTTCTCCTTCTCAAACTCACCTACAGAAAAAGGATATGTTGAATTTACAAAGCGAATAACTAAAAGTGAATTCTCTCAGGCATTAGAAAGGTTAAAAGTAGGAGATTGGGCAAGGCTCAAAATGCCCTATGGATTCTTTACTTCTGAAGGTGAGCACGAAAAGATTGCCTTTCTTATTGGAGGAATAGGAATAACCCCTGCACGGAGTATATGTAAATTTGCATGTGACAAAAAACTTCCCACCGACATAATTCTCATCTATTGTAACAGGACAGAAAAGGACATAGCCTTCTATGAGGATTTTCTCAAGATGGAGGCAGAAAACAAAAAACTAAGAGTCATTTATATGTTGGATAACCCTTTAGATAAAACTGCCTGGAAGGGAAAGACCGGGTTCATTAATAGCCAGATGGTAAAAGATGAGATACCCGATTATGCTGAGAGGGTATTTTACATTTGCGGGCCCCCGGCGATGGTCGATTCTTTGAAATCCTGTTTATCTGATGAATTAAGGCTTGAAAAAGAAAAATTAAAACTGGAACATTTCACAGGATATAAATAGCCTTTTCAATTAAACCGCCAATGCTTTCTTCATCTAATCACAAAGACAGTCTCGGAATATCAGACCTCCGTAGCTTGAATTAAGAATTTTAGAACTTTAGTTTTAAGAAAATTCAAACTCTTTCCT
>DAITNM010000082.1:0-4168 GCA_036834585.1 Thermodesulfovibrionales bacterium
CAGCCTGACTTATACGTTCTGATCTTTATAGATAACGGTTCTGTCTTTTCCCATAGACTTTGCTTTATAAAGGGCTACATCTGCATGTTCTGTTAACTCATCTATGGTTCTGCCGTTATGAGGAAAAGAGGCAATGCCTATGCTTACCGTTATGGAAGGACGAGGAAATTTTTCCCACTTGTGCATAGAGGACTCCTTGATACTTTTCCTTATCCTTTCTGCAACCACAAAAGCCTCTTCTTTATTTGTCTGTGGCATGAGAACAGCAAATTCTTCGCCTCCAAATCTGGATAAAATGTCATTTAACCTTATACACCTTCGGGCTATGCTGGCAAGTTCCTTCAAAACAGTATCTCCTGCAAGATGTCCTTCTGTATCATTGAAAAGCTTAAAATCATCTATATCAAATATTGCAAGTGAAAAGGTACTATCATAACGTTCTGAACGGTGTATTTCCTCTATAAAACGCTCTCTGAGAAGCCGCCTGTTAAAGAGCCCTGTGAGAGGGTCGGTTACGGAGAGTTCCTTCATCTGCTCAACAAGAGTACAGTAATTGGATATCTTTAAAGCAATTGAAGCATAGGTTGCGAAATGGTTAATTAAATTAAGATCGCGCTCTGTAAACTCCTCTCCTGTTGTTCTGTCAGAAATGTTGAGAATTCCTATCGTCTCAGAACCAAATTTGAGAGGCACACTAATGAAGGAGCCTGTTTTATAACGGTGTTTTGGCTTTATATGCGGAAGTTCTATTTTTTCTATATCGCTTGCAAATAAAGGACTGCCGTCCCTGAACACCTTTCCTGCAATTCCCTCACCTATTTTTACCCGTATGTCCTGCGCAAGCCACTTGTTGATTCCCTTTACAGCTTTAATTACCAGGCTGTTATTCTCAGGTAGCATAAGAGAACCCTTTTCTGCCTTAAAGAGCTTTGTGGCAATATCCAGAATTGCTTCGTAAAGGGCTTCAGTATTATGAAGCTGGAGGGTTAATCTTGCTGCTGCCATGTTCAGGATTTCCATATTATCAATGCACTTATCGTAGCCATTCTGAAGAGTGAGGTTTTTAAGGACAAGAGATACAAGTTTGCAGAACTCTAAGATACTTATTGATTCTTCCGGTGAGATGACGGAGTTATATATTACTAATAAACCATAAGTGCTTCCGCTGTGAGAGAGGGGGAAAATATGCAATGATGTTATGTTTTCAGGAAAACCAAGCCTTAGGATTTCCACAACATCATTTGTGTATAATGGTTTGGAGCTTTCAATGGATTGGGAAATCATGGTGTTATGATCCTCTATACAGATAGACTTCACATCACTTCTTAGCTTTCCTGAAGACAGCGAGGTCCTGAAGACGTTTTTTTCTTTAACCATAATCGATGCGGTGTCTGCATTGAAGAGAAACAGGATTGCGTCAAGAGTTAATGAATAAACTTCATCTGTCGTGACAGGCAATTGAATGCTAAACGCAACATCTATCAGCGTTTTAGACCATCGATAGCTCTTGTAATTTATGTTCTTCTCGTAGCTGCACTGCAAAAAAGTCTCAAACAGGGGTTTTATGTAATCTGCTATTTTCTGAACTGTTGGAAAATCTTTTATCTTTACTGCCTCCAGCCAGGGTTCAAGATATGATGGTGAAAGACCCAAACGCTCTCCGTGTTTCATTAAAAATTCTTCGAATTCTGCTTTAGAAGAGTAGAATGCGTTGCTGACAAAAACAATTTTAATGTTGTCTACATTCGCAGAAATGAAAAGGTGATGCTCGTTGGCAGGGCCCTTATGCAAGAAAGAGTCCCTTCTCATAACTGCCTTTTCTATCCCTTCGCGAATAAACTCTTCAAATTCCTTTTTAGTATAAGATTTTATTTGGGTAGTCAATTTATCCTCACTCTTTGGTGGGATTAATAAAACACCATTGCTGTCATAAACAGTAAAGGAAAGGTCGGTTATCTCAGAGACGGAATTCTGTATTAATGACAAAATCTTCACATCAAAAAATTCAGAATTTTTAGACATTTTTTAAATTAAATATTAAATATAATTAATTAAAACAGCGTTTCTACCATCAGCTAACTCAGCCCTATTGTTCCGCAAAGACACAAAATCCCCTAAAAGAGTGAGCAAATTCCTTGCCAGAAGCATAATCTCCTTTGCATTAAGGGTTAATGGATTTCTCGAAAAGAAAGATACACAAATATAGAGAAGGAATGTGATATTATTCTAAAAATTGTTTCTAAAGGAAACAATTGTAACTAACTTTATTCAGAATTATGAAATTTCTGACACAAAAATAAAGTGATTAAACAGCAATTTTTTACAACCCAAATAAGACTAACCTATTTAACCTGTTATCCCTGATGTCTTCTTTAGATCCTGTAATTTGTCATATGTTTCTCTGTTCAGCATCTTAATTGCTTCCAGTCTTTCCCCCATTTCTGTGAGGAGGTAGCTTATCGAACTGCTCTTTAGTTCTCCCAATAAATTGTGATTTGCCACTACATGGAATACATCAAAAAAAGTTCCAACAGCACTGATATGTTTGTTAATCTCATTGTACCTGTCAAGATCTTCCATTGTTGCCTCCTTTGTTTCACTAATATTTCCGAATATCTCATTCATATTAAGTCACCCTTTTGGGTTTTATAGATGGGTTAATTAATTTAATAAGACTGGAGACTAAAAATCAAGAATATTTTTAATGCCCTGAAAAAAAACTTCTGTGAGGAACATTTAGACAAATCTTTAGAAATTTGTAATAATAAAAATAATGAAAAAAGAGATATTCGTTTACGAAGAGGATAAAGAGGTCCTGAAATTTTTGAAGACCTTCTTTAAGGGAAGGCATGATTATTCAGCCCGTTTTCTCACGAAAAAAGACAAAGATACCCTGCATAAAGAACTTTGCAAGAAAAAACCGGCTGCCCTTATTGTGGGTAGTTCCAATATATTTGGACACATTAATCCTTCAGAGTTTGATTTCCCTGCAATAGCCATGATAACACATGGCAGTGTTGTTCAAGCCCTTCGTTCAGCTGTCAGATTAGGTATAAAATACCATCTTTTAGCACCTTTCTGTGAAGAAGACCTTGAAAACAGACTTAGGATAGCTATTGGGAGAAAGAGCTGGCTAAAGGACCTCTTCAATAAAAAGAAAGAAAAAGAAGTCCTTATGGAAATTGCCCACATCTTTTCATCAACCCTTAACCCTAAAGAGATTCTATCTTTAACTGTAAAGGAAATATCAGAGATCATAAATATGCAGAGGTGTTCTATCATCAGATTAGATAGTGAAGACCATAACTATGCATATGTTATATCCTCAAGTGAGGACCCTGAGATTTCAGATATAAGACTGGATCTTAAAAAATATCCTGAAATAAAGAGAGCATTATCTCTTAAGGGTTCTGTGATGATAAAAGATACTCTCAAAGACCCCATAATGAAGGGAGTAAGAAATATCATGTCATTGGTTGGTATACGATCCATTTTAGTTGTCCCAATTATCCTTTATGATAATGTTATTGGCACATTACTTCTCAGGATGGTGAAGAGAGACCGTTCCTTTACAAAGAGAGAGATTGGTCTGTGTACCTCTATAGCCAATACATCAGCCAATACCCTCTACAATGCCTTTATGTATGATAAAACTGAAAAGGAGAGGAGAAATCTTGAAAGACTTGCTATAACAGACTATCTAACAGGGGTCTATAATGTCAGATTTTTTTATAGCAGACTTGATGAAGAGTTCAGCAGGTCTGAGAGACATAAGATGCCATTGAGTTGTATGATGTTTGATATTGACAACTTCAAGAGGGTAAATGATACTTACGGTCATAGGGTTGGTGATGTTGTCCTCAGAGAATTTGCACAGCTTGTCAGAGGTCATACCAGGAAGTCTGACATATTTGCAAGGTATGGCGGTGAAGAGTTCATAATGCTCCTGCCTCAGACATCCCTTGCAGGTGCTATTGCTGAGGCAGAACGTCTTAGTAAGGTGGTGAAGGGATACCAGTTTTATGCCCTCAAGGAAGGTGAGGGGATTACTGTAAGCATAGGAATATCCTGTAGCCCTGATGAGAAAATTAAGACACCCGATGACCTTATTACTTTTGCTGACGATGCCCTTTTTACTTCAAAGAGAAAAGGACGAGATCAGATCGCT
>DAITNM010000083.1:0-4118 GCA_036834585.1 Thermodesulfovibrionales bacterium
GACAAGCCAGCATGACAGAATACTTATATGCATGTGACTTTACTTATGGTCTTATGAGTAAGTCTACAATCTCGTTTAACTATTGTCAAAACGATAAAGACTTGCTGGATAGTTCAGGTTGTATTTTTTGAGGTGAGGTTTTACTATCGTTCTTTTAGCTACTGCTTAACCAGCCAATTCATAAGGTCATGCAGTTTTTCTTTAAGAGGTGGGAATTATGACAGCTTAATAGTATATGTCATCACCGTGAGTTCTATCACAGAAAAGGAGTTTCGGGAGTGTTTATTTTGAACATCCAAGGGGTTTAGTGTATATTGATCTCAATGGAAAAACCACGAAAAAGGAAAAAACCGAAACCCCGTCTTCCATTGGAGGCAGTTCTCAGACTTCGAAGCCATCCTGTTACATCAGAAAAGGGCAAAAAAGGATATGACAGACGAAGTATTAAAGAAGAAACAAAAGAAATTATTAAACGAAACCCATTGAAAGAAATAAATTGAAATTATTTTCCCCTTTTTGATATACTTTTGACGGCCATGGACGACAAACAAAAGCAATCAGTTCTTGAGGCTCTCCTTTTTCTTTCAGGGGAACCAATAACACTTGCTGCCATAAAGGAAGTTATTGGTATTCCGGAGCCTGAAATCAAGAGGCTCATAGACGAACTTGTCATGCAGTACAGGGAACGTAATGGAGGGTTTTTTATAGCTGAGATTGCAAACGGTTACCAGATGGTAACAAATCCCGGTTATTCCGAGTGGGTAATAAAATTCAGGAGCACACAGATGTCAAATAAACTTTCAATGCCTGCTCTTGAGACCCTCTCCATCATTGCATACAAACAACCCTTAATCAAGGCTGAGGTTGAACAGTTAAGGGGCGTTAATTCTGACAGTGCAATCAAAACCCTTATCGAAAAGAGGCTCATAAAGGTAATAGGCCGTAAAGAGGGACCTGGCAGACCCTTCTTGTACGGGACAACAAAGGAATTTTTGCAATATTTCGGATTAAAGGACCTTACGGAGCTGCCGACCCTTAAAGACCTCGTAAGGGAAGAGGCAGCCTGATATTGAGGAGGTTACCATGAGGAAATTTTCTTTATTGGTCTTGCTCTTTTCATTTGTATTTTTCTTTCAATCATATGCTTCTGCAGACACAACATATAAAGTCAAAAAGGGGGATAGTCTTTACAAGATATCTAAAAAATTCGGTGTTTCAATGGATGAGATAAAAATAAGGAATGAAATTACTTCATCACGCATTCAACCTGGAACAAAATTATCTATTCCAACAGAAAACAAAAATCAAAATAGCGAGACAGCACTGCAAAGCAGTATCACCACTCCTGGAAAAGACACTCCTGCTACAATCTCTGAAGAAGCGACTTGCTACCATGTAGTAGAAAAGGGTGACACATTGTTAACCATCTCTCAGAAGTATTTTGTGTCAGTCAGGAACCTAAGAGAATTCAATCATCTCAGATCAACAAAAATCAAACCGGGACAGAGACTCCTGCTTCGTGAAATAAAACCAGACGAACAACCAACAAAATATGATGGGGTCATTTCTGAGACAAAGAAAGAGAAAGAAAATTCCAACGTCAAGGCAGAATTTCATATGGTAAGAAAGGGTGATACAGTATCATCCATATCAAAGAAGTATTCCATCTCGGTTAGTGAAATCAGGGAACTCAATGATCTCAAATCAAGAAAACTGAAACCGGGACAACAGCTCCTCGTCAGAAAAACACGATCAAAGACATACATCGTGCGAAAGGGCGATAGCATTTACAAGATTGCAAGGAAATTTTCCATAGGCATTGATGAATTGAAAAATATCAACGGTCTTGAAACTGAACGTTTGAAACCAGGCCAAAAGCTTCTCCTCGAACCTGAAACAAAACAAGAGGAACTGATAACTTATGACGCGATACTATCTGAGGAAAAAATAGAGGAGAAGATACAGGAAGGCCTCACGGCTGAGGACCTTGGCTTGAAGGACAGGCTCATCCTCTTTGCAAAAAAGTTTATCGACATACCATACAGGTTCGGAGGAAACAGCATATTTGGTATTGATTGTTCGGGATATGTACAAAAGGTTTACAGAATGATCGGTATAAATCTGCCACGCTCGGCAAGAGAACAATTTCATGAAGGAATGCCTGTAGATACGGGAGATCTGTCCATTGGCGACCTTGTATTTTTCAGAACCTATGCCTCTTTCCCATCACACGTAGGCATCTACCTTGGAGACAATCTTTTTATTCATGCCTCCTCACGAGGGAAAAAGGTTACCATAGACAAAATCACAGAGCCATTCTACACAAAGAGATTTATAGGAGCAAAAAGGGTTATCGGGGAAGATACCTTAGGCGGAGGATAAAGGTTTCTTTACGTTAATTCTTAATCCATTCCATACATCACTTTACCCATATCTGATACATCGTATCCTCCAAGATTTACTACCATCTCTTTAAATTCAACATCTTCTCTTATAATCTTCAGGAGACCCTGAATCATCCCGGTCTCAAAAAATTCTCCTGGGATAGCAAGGTCATACCTTTCTTTTGCAACTGGAATAAAATCAAGTCCAAGAGCTACTGCTGATGCGAGGATCGCAAGGCCTGTGTCTGCAACCCCGGTGAGCACTGCAGACGCTACGCCCATATGGGTATATTCCTCTCTCTCATATCCTCTGATATCTTTTGGTCCTATTCCGAGTTCCTTTAAGCATTTGTCTGTGAGAAGCCTCGTCCCTGCGCCTGCTTGTCTGTTAACAAATACAACATCATTCCTCGTTAAATCTTTAAAGCCTTTTATATTTTTGGGATTGCCTTTGAGCACAAGAAGACCCTGTTCTCTATAGACAAGGTTTATGAGTACAATCTTTTTGCCTGAAAGGAGTTTTTTGATAAAAGAAATATTATACTCTCCTGTCTCTTCGTCAAGGAGATGGGTTCCCGCTACATGTGCTTCGCCCCTTTTTAACGCCATCAGGCCACCCATAGATCCCACATGCGCCGAAGAAAGCGACAGTCCTGGATACCGTTTCTTTAATGCATTTGCAAGCAGATCCAAAGCATTGTCGTGACTGCCGATACAGACAATGGTATTTTCGATGTCGGTTTGTGTCCTTATGATATCCACGTTAATCTCTGTTCCTGCTCCTATACCTTCAGACATGGCAGGTATCCTGACAAAGCCATCAGCTCGCACCAAAGACATGAGCACCCCTGCACCACGACTCACCGGAGTTGCAATGAAATTATTTCCTACCTTTCCTATTTTTACTCGCACAAATTCCTCATGTCCGAGGGCAGAAGCAATCTGTCTCGATAATTTCGCCCTGATTTTTGGAGGTTCCTCTGCCTCAAGACCTTGCCATTTGTATACGAGAGGTTTTGCAAACAACTGGAATGTTATATACGCGGACACTGGATAGCCAGGGATTCCGAGTACAGGTTTGCCCCTCACCCACCCAAGGATGACAGGTTTCCCGGGCTTAATATTAACCCCATGGAGTATTACCTCTCCAATCTCTCTTATGGCGCCTGCCGTAAAATCCTCGGAGCCGGCAGATGCACCTGCATTCATGACAACCAGATCTGCCACATCGAGGGAGTCAAGGATTGCCTGCTTTATCTTATCGAATTTATCAGGCACTATTCCAACCCGCACCGGCTCCCCACCCCATTCTGAAACAATGCCACTCAGCACCCGGGAGTTGTATTCGATAATGTCACCCTTCTTTAAGTCAGTGCCAGGTTCCACAATCTCTGTCCCTGTAGGGATGATGGCTACCCTTGGCTTCCGTCTTACCTTCACCTCGGTATGCCCACCGGCAAGCATTGCACCAATATCAACAGGTCTTATCCTGTAATTTTCCGGAAGTATTAACTCTGTTGCCACGATGTCCTCACCAATCACCCTCACGTTCTGCCAGGGTGTTGCAGGAGAAATTATCTCAATATATTCATCTTGAGTCCTTTGTTCGGAGGTCTCTGCTCCTTGCTCTTTGCTTTTTGCTCTGATGATATGCACATCCTCTATCATAATCACTGCATTGAACCCATCAGGCAAAGGGTCACCTGTATCAACATAGACAGCCTGTTCACCATA
>DAITNM010000084.1:0-2282 GCA_036834585.1 Thermodesulfovibrionales bacterium
TGCCCTGTTACATACATCTTCCGGTTCAAGGTCTGAGAGTACCTTCCATGCCTTTTCTTCGCCCGTAAAAACTTTCTCTGTCATGGTGGTTGTTTATCTACCGTAGTATTCATAATTCTAAAAGATACGGAAGGGGCATGGCATTTGAGCGGGTTTTTTTGCCGATAGTCCAATGAGAATATACCAATATAAAGAGGCAAAAGCCTCGGAGTCCCGATCTTATCGGGGCGAGAATGAGCGAAGATGCTATGCCCCTTCCGTATGTCATAGTGAATAATTTAGAGTTAAGTCTCCTTTATCCCTACTTCAATCATGCCCTGTTTTATCTCTTTAATCTTATCCCTTATCATTGCAGCGCGTTCAAATTCAAGCTTCTTTGCAGCCTCTCTCATCTCTGCCTCAAGTTTTTTCAGGAGCCCCTCATCATATCCATATTCAGCCTTTTCTTCAGCTATGCCAGGCACGGTCCAGTAATCAGCCTCATATATTGAACTCAGTATATCTTTAATGCTGGATTTTACCGTCTCAGGAGTAATGTTCATCTTTTTGTTATATCCCTCCTGAATCCTTCTTCTCCTGTTTGTCTCATCAAGTGCCTTCTTCATCGAACCGGTGATAGTATCTGCATAGAGAAATACCTCTCCATTCACATTTCTTGCAGCACGGCCTGATGTCTGAATCAATGAACGTTCTGAACGTAGGAAACCCTCTTTGTCAGCATCAAGGATTGCAACAAGAGATACCTCGGGAAGATCAAGCCCTTCCCTTAAGAGATTGACACCAATCAGGACATCAAAATTCCCGAGTCTTAAGTCCCTGATTATCTCGACACGTTCAAGTGTATCAATGTCAGAGTGGAGGTATCTTGCCCTAACACCGAGGTCAGCATAATAGTCAGTCAGATCCTCAGCCATTTTTTTCGTAAGCGTTGTTACAAGAACTCTCTCTCTTTTTTCTGCTCGTTTTCTTATCTCTCCGAGTAAGTCATCAACCTGTCCTGAGATAGGCCGGACAGTCAGTTTTGGGTCTATGAGACCGGTTGGTCTGATTATCTGTTCAACAACATGACCTCCTGATTTTTCAAGTTCATAGGATCCGGGGGTTGCAGAAACATAAATTGCCTGGGTAACCCTGTGTTCAAATTCAGTGAACGCAAGTGGTCTGTTGTCAAGTGCAGAGGGAAGTCTAAACCCAAAATTAACAAGTGTCTGTTTTCTTGAACGATCGCCCTCATACATGCCGCCAATCTGTGGAATTGTTGCATGAGATTCATCAATAACGATCAGAAATTCCTCGGGGAAGTAGTCTATTAATGTAAAGGAAGGTTCGCCAGGGGCCCTTCCGCTGAGATGTCTTGAATAATTCTCTATACCGTGGCAATATCCGAATTCCTTCAGCATCTCCAGATCAAATCTTGTCCTCTGCTCAATCCTCTGTGCCTCAAGGGTCTTTCCTTTTCTCAGAAAATATTCAATCCTCTCCTCCATTTCTTTCTCTATATTCTTTAATGCTGGTTCGAGTCTCTCCTTCGGGGTTATCCAGTGGCTGTTCGGAAAAAGGGCAATCTTTTCAATCTTCTGGATTTTTTCTCCTGTAAGGGAATCAAAGTCATGGAGTGCATCAATATCATTACCGAAGAACTCTATACGTACTGCCTTATCCAGTGAGAATGAGGGATAGACCTCTACAATATCACCCCTGACTCTGAAGTTCCCTCTCCGGAATTCAGCATCAGAGCGGACATATTGTATCTCTACAAGCTTTCTCAGTATCTCGTCTCGTTCTGTTCGCATCCCTTCCTCTATGACCAGATGCATATCCATATAGTCCTGTGGTGAGCCGATACCGTATATGCATGATACAGAAGCAACAACAATCGTATCTCTCCTTTCAAGGACTGCCATTGTCGCAGAATGTCTCATCCTGTCTATGTCATCATTGATGAGTGCATCTTTATCAATATATGTATCTGTCGACGGGATATAAGCCTCAGGCTGGTAATAGTCATAATAGCTCACAAAGAACTCAACAGCACTCTCTTGGAAAAGTTCTTTGAATTCTCCATAAAGCTGTGCAGCAAGGGTCTTGTTATGTGCAATAACAAGGGTCGGTTTATTAACGTTGGCAATAACATTTGCTATTGTAAAGGTCTTACCTGAGCCTGTTACACCAAGCAGGACCTGATGTTTCAGTTCCTTTTCAATGCCCGTAGTAAGTTCCTTTATTGCCCTGGGCTGGTCCCCTTTAGGAGAAAAGGGGGTTATAATCCTGAATTTTCCCAT
>DAITNM010000084.1:2382-4116 GCA_036834585.1 Thermodesulfovibrionales bacterium
TTCAGGGATGAGTGAAAAATCTTCTGAAACTCTTCATAGGATTTATCATACTCCATTAGCCTGTGTCTTGAAAAAATTCTTTTTGTATAGGCATCTATAACGAATACAGGTTTCTCCAGGGCATAAAGGAGTATTGAATCTGCTGTTTCAGGCCCGACACCGTGAACCTGGAGAAGTCTTACCCGTAGAGTTTGCATCTCCTCTTTTTTCATTCTTTTCAAACTGCCATGGTATTCGTTCCTAAGAAAAGATATGAATGCCTTGAGTCTCTTGGCCTTTACATTGAAATACCCTGCCGGCTTTATCAATGATGCGAGCCTCTCCGTTTTCATATTATTAATACTTTCAACGTTCAGCGCCTCGTCTCTCTTTAAGTTCTCTATTGCCTTTTCGACATTTCCCCAGTTTGTGTTCTGTGTCAGGATCGCACCGACAGCTATTTCAAAGGGTGTCTCCCCGGGCCACCAGCGCTGGGGGCCAAAAGCATGATAAAGTCTCCTGTAGATTTCGAGTAATTTATCCATGAACGTTTCTTTGACTTACTTAAGTTTTAATATTAGTTTAATATATTCCGAAAGGAGAAATGAGGATGCTTGATGCAAGGTTTGTGAGAGAAAATCCCGAGAGAGTAGTTCAATCCCTTCAACATAGAGGATATGACGCAGGCGTAATCAATGATTTCCTGGGGATCGAGGATGAGAGGAGGTCTTCGCTCCTTGAGGTGGAAGGACTCAGACAGCAGAGAAACGAGCTTTCAGAAAAGATCTCTAAGATGAAGAAAGATGGCAGGGATATAAGTATAGAAACACAGGAGGCGAAGAACGTTTCAGAGGCAATAAAGACAAAAGAAGAGAGGCTGAAAGAACTTGATGAAAAGACAAAGGCTTTCCTCCTGAATATGCCCAATATTCCTCATGAATCAGTACCTGTTGGGAGAGATGAGACAGAAAACGTAGAGATAAGGAAATGGGGTGAACCAAGGCAGTTTGATTTTGAGCCAATGAATCACTGGGATATTGGCGAGATTCTTGAGATTATTGACTTTGAAAGGGCTTCAAAGATTGCCGGAGCAAGGTTTGCCATTATGAAGGGAATGGGCGCCAGGCTCGAAAGGGCGCTGATGAACTTCATGTTAGATTTGAATACATCAAAGGGATACAAGGAGATTTTTCCCCCGATTATTGTCAATCGCGACAGCATGATAGGCACAGGCCAGCTCCCTAAATTTGTCCATGAATTATTCACCATTGCTGATCCCGAATTTTATCTCATACCTACGGCTGAGGTTCCTGTAACAAATATCCACAGGAATGAAATACTCAGAGAAGAGGATCTGCCGATTTATTACACAGCTTATACACCATGTTTCAGGCGTGAGGCAGGCTCATACGGAAAAGATGTAAGAGGTCTTATAAGGCAGCATCAATTCAATAAGGTGGAACTTGTCAAATTTGTAAAACCAGAAGATTCTTTCCATGAGCTTGAGTCCCTGACGAGGGATGCCGAGGATATTCTCCAGAAGCTGGGTCTTCCATACAGGGTTGTATCACTCTGCACAGGAGATTTAGGATTTGCTGCCTCAAAGACCTATGACATTGAGGTATGGCTTCCCGGCCAGCAGAGATACAGGGAGATTTCTTCATGCTCTAATTTCACAGATTTTCAGGCGAGGAGAGCCAGCATTCGATTCAAAAAAGAGGGTAAGAAAGGAACAGAATTCGTACATACCCTGAA
>DAITNM010000085.1:0-4077 GCA_036834585.1 Thermodesulfovibrionales bacterium
CCTCGTTGATGGCTTGAACAGAAACGCTACCAATGTAATCTTTGTTAACAAACCTTCTGAGAAAGGTATTGAGGGGTATGAATATCTGATTATCCTGGTTAAATCCTGAAATATCAACACCTTTTTCTTCCATTAATCCTATTACCTGACACGGAACCCTCCAGATCAGGATGTATTTTCCGATAGGGTTTGCATTGCCGAAGAGTTTGACTGCAACTTCGTTACCGATGACCGCCACCTTGTTGAAATTCTTGTTATCATTCTCAGTAATAAATCTGCCTTCCTTAACCCGGAAGTTTCTCACTTCTGTATAATTGGGTGTTACTCCCACAACTACCACAGATGTTAGAGTTATACCACCATACCTCACAGGGAATGCCTTGTTGCTTAATGGCGCAACAGCATGTATAAATGGAGAACCGTCAGCAATTGCTTGCGCATCCCTTATGGTCAGAGTAGTAGCTTCACTTAATAGTCTCGTTTGAGCTCCGAATCTCCTCACAATACCACTTCTCACAATAAGGAGATTCTTCCCAAGACTTTCTACTTCCTTTTCGGTTTTCTTCGACAGAGAATCTGAGAGATTGGATACTACAACGAGGGAGAAAGTGCCGAGAAATACTCCAAGGATAGCTAAGGCAGTTCTCATCTTGAAATTTGACATTGACTTCAGGGCAATTTTGAGATTCAGATAGATTCTTTTCATTTTATTCTACCCCTCACCCCTACCCTCTCCCTCAAGGGGAGAGGGGATTATGGAAGGCTGGATATAGTATCTGAGCGGTTTCTTTTGCCGATATTCCTTGATCTCATTTAAAAAAATAAAGAGGCAAAAGCCTCGCAGGGCGTTAGCCCGAGAATGAGCGAAGATACTATATCCAGCCTTTATACTCATGGCTTATGACACAATCTCTCCTCATCCCCTGATCGCCTCAATAGGGTTCAATTCTGCTGCTTTTTTTGCAGGCTGTAGGCCGAAACCAATTCCAATAAGCCATGAAAGCAGCAGACCAACAACAAAGGCTTTCCATGAAAAATGGATAGGAAACTCAGCAATAGACATGAGGAGTTGGGAAGACAACAAAGCGAGTAAGAAGCCGAAGAGTCCCCCTATGGTTGTAATAAATACTGCTTCGAAAAGAAACTGCAAAAGAATGTCCCTTTTCTTCGCGCCCATTGACCTTCTGATCCCTATTTCGTTCGCCCGCTCTCTGACAGATAGCAAAAAAAGGTTTGCAAGAACAAATCCTGCAACAATTAACGAGATAATCCCTGTTACACCAAGAAACATGACAAGCGAACCAGTGAGAGCAACGAGGAATTTTATGATTTCCTTCGGTGAAATAATCGTAAAATCATCGGGCTCCTCCCCAGGAATACCGTGTCTTTTCCTCAAAAATTCCCTTAGTTCCTCAAGATACGAATACAGGTTTTTCTGGTCAACGAATCGTATTCTGAAGGCTGATACATACTTTGTCTCATTTTGGAGTTTTCTCATCAGGGTCGAGATGGGAATAACAATTCTGTCATCAAGACGTTCACCCGATGGAGAAGTGCCTCTCTCGGATAGAACCCCAACTATCTGAACAGGTAATCCTTTTATAAGTATGTATTTGCCCACAGGGTCTTCATTCCCAAAAAGCTCTCCTGCGACGTACTGACCGATAAGTCCCACATTCCTCAGCCCCTTAACATCCTCATCTGTCAGATCAGAACCTCCTATGACAGGCCACGTCCAGGCTCGACTGTAATCACTCGTTGAACCAAGGATCATGGTTTGATATTTTTGTCCTTTGTATGAAACCGTAGCATCCCTCATAGATGACATTGGAACCACCACATAGGCACTGTCGAAGGTCTGTTTTATTGCTTCCACATCTTCGAGGCTAATGGTCTTCAGTCTCTGTCCTGCTGCCCTCGCCTGTTCACTCCCACCGATAACCATCAAGGAATCAGGTCCAAACCGTGCCACAATCTCAAAGGCCTTTTGGTATGCGCCCTCTGTAGCAGCAACAATCACAGTGATAGAGGATATTCCGAGAGCAACACTGAGCAAACAGAACAGTGTCCTAAGTTTGAAAGCCCTTACAGCCTTGATCGATTGGAATACAATTTTAAAAATCCTGTCCATGCTTTCTTATTCAAATATAATTCCATCTTTTATCTGAACAACCCTTTTTGCATAAGAGGCGATTAAAGATTCATGGGTTATGAGGATCACCGTCTTTCCCTGTTCATTCATTTTTTTCAGTATGCTCATAATCTCTGTGGCTGTCTTACTATCAAGTTGTCCTGTGGGTTCATCAGCAAGAAGCAACTCCGGTTCATTGATTAAAGCACGTGCAATAGCAACACGCTGCTGTTCACCTCCTGACAGTTGAGTAGGTTTAAATTTTGCTCTTCCTTCTAAGCCAACGAGCTTTATAAGATCCATTGCATCCTTTTCAGCATTGTCTTTCCGTCCTCCAACGTAAAGGGTTGGCAACAAGACATTTTCCAGAACTGTTGCATAGGGAAGGAGGTAAAAGTTCTGAAAGACAAAGCCGATATGTTCATTCCTGATCTCTGATAATTGATCGTCTGTAAGGTTTGACACCTCTCTGTCCGCTAATATATAACGCCCCGATGTCGGAATATCAAGACAGCCGATAATATTTAATAGAGTTGTCTTGCCCGAACCTGATGTCCCCATAATCGCCACGAACTCTCCCTTTTCTATCGAGAGATGAATGCCCTTTAGAACCTCTACATCAATGTCGCCCATCCGGTACGTCTTTGTTATATTCTCCAATAAGCAGATGGGCATAATAAGTGTATCCGAATGTTAACTTTCGGGCTTGGGAGGTGCAGGCAGGATTAATTTTGTTGCAAGGACATCTCCTTCTTTAACGCCGGAAATGATCTCTGTCTTTTCTTCTCCTCTGATTCCAGTCTGTAATTCTACTTTCTGAACATTATGAGGGCCTAATACCTTATAAGCAATCTGTTTACCTTTTTCGAACTTTATGGCAGCATTTGGAGCTGTAAGCAAATTGTCCCTTTCAGCAAAGATTATCTTCACATGGGTTGTCATTTCAGGCTTAAGAAAAAGAGCATCCTCCCTTGATACCTTTACTATTGCAAGGTAATAAACAATATTTTCTTTAATAACAGGCTGTGGATAGATATTTTCTATACTCCCATGAAAGAGTTTGTCCGGAAAGGTATCAACATAGTATTCAACCTGCTGGTTTATCTTCACCTTGCCAATATCTGTTTCGTCAACATATATCCACATTTCAAGGAGTGCAGGGTCGAGTATGGTAACAAGATTTGCAACCTGGAGACCGGTAACGACAGTCTCTCCTTCCTGGGCAGTAACATCTGAGACAACTCCATTTATCGGCGCATAGATATTTGTATATGTGAGTCGTATTTCCTGCTGCCTCAACTGAGCAGTAATATCTTCAATGTTTGCCTTTGCTATCTTCAGTTGTGTTTTATATTCGTCCCGGAGTCTTTTGAGGATTGCGTCAGATACTTCAAATTGACTCTTTGCCTTGTCAACTGTATCTTTCGTAGTATAGTCGTGTTTCAGAAGCTCCTGCTCCCGTTCATAATTTATCTTTGCATACTCAAAATTTGCTTTTGCTTCATTGATACGTTCCGGGTACGTCAGTTCAATCTGCGAAAGGGTATTACGTGCAGCGCTGAGGGCAGCCGTCTGCTGTTCAATAGCCTTTTGGATCTCCCTGTCATCTATAAGTGCTATGACCTGTCCTTTTTTTACTCTATCGCCGATTTTTACATTCATCTGAACGATTTCTCCAGTTGCCCTTGCCCCAATTTTTACCACTGCTCCAACCTGAGATTTTATAATCCCTGTTTCGACAATTACCCCTCTTAGGCTTCCCTTTTCTACTTTCGCAGTTTCTAAAACATTTATCTCAGGTTTGCTGAAAATCTTTTTATAACTAAAGAAACCAACCCCGACGAGTATAAGCGCAATAAGAATAAACCATATCTTCTTCATTTAGACTCTCGTTACTCGTTACTTGTTACTTGTTTCATAGATTCAAGCTTTTCAATCCCCGCTGT
>DAITNM010000086.1:0-3977 GCA_036834585.1 Thermodesulfovibrionales bacterium
AGTTCTTTCCGTGCTGTTAAGGCACGTTCTGTTGAGAGTTCCCAGTTGCTATAGTAAGTAGAACTATACATCAGGGAATCAGTGTGACCCTCTACTGCAAGCGGATTAGGCATAGACTTTATATTATCAGCAATGACCTGTAATATCCTCAAAGCAATAGGTGTTGGCTTTGAGGAACCAAGGTCAAACATTGCCTTTCCCTCTTGATCTACAAGCTGAATACGGACCCCTCCCTCAAAGACATCAACAAGTATCTGATCCTTAATGTCTCCGAGTTTTTCTTCTATCGCATTTTTTAATGTTTCTTTAAATTCCTCTGGTTTCATGGCAAAAGCACCTTGCAGTTCTTTGAAAACCTGTTCTTCGGATTTGCCTGCCTCATTGAGGATCTCGCTGGATTTGTCCATAAAAGACTGGCCGCTTTGCGTAAAGATCGTGAAATGTTTGAAATAAGAAGCAACTCTCGCCCTCTTTTCCGGCGCTATCATGGTTATGAGCCACATCATGAGGAAGAAGGCCATGAGGGCGGTAACAAAATCAGCATAGGCAACCTTCCATTGGCCGCCATGGCTCTCTTCCTCATCACTCTTAATAATCTTTTTAATGATGATCTTCTGATCTTTATCCCTCATTTTGGGTTTCCCCTGATCTCATTTTCTAATTCTTCGAAAGTCGGCTTTTCTTTGCCCGGCATCGCACGTCTGCCAAACTCGACCGCCATCTGGGGTGGTGCACCTCCAACAAATGCTACGAGCGCTACTCTTATGACCTTTAAAAAAACAATGTCTTCTTTTGTTTTATGTTCAAGATTTGTTGCCAATGGTCCTACAAAACCATAACACATCAAAACTCCAAGAAATGTTCCAACAAGGGCAGCTCCAATGCTGTGTCCGAGCACCGATGGAGGCTGGTCAATTTTCCCCATTGTCAGAACAACTCCAAGAACGGCTGCAACAATACCAAGTCCCGGCAAGGCATCTGCCACCTTAGCAATGCTCTTGGACGGTATCAGAGCCTCATGGTAGTGAGTTTCAGTCTCGAGTTCCATTAAATTCTCGAGCTCATGAGGTATGACGTTGGTTGTTATAATAATTTTGAGGTTATCACATATAAAATTCGTTAGATGACCATGTGACAGGGTATCCTTGTATTTGTTAAAGATGGGACTATTATCCGGTTTTTCGATATCTGACTCTATCGATATGAGACCTTCTTTCCTGATCTTTGAAAATAGCTGATAGAGAAGTAACAGGAGGTCAAGATATTTTGCCTTATCCGGACTTTTTGAAGTTACAATTGCGGCGACATTCTTGACAACAGCAGTAATAACTTTAGGAGGAGATGCTATGAAAAAGGCACCCAATGCAGCACCAAATATGATAACGAACTCTGCGGGCTGGATGAGAATATACGGGTTTCCTTTTTCCATCATGAAACCGATTATGACGGATCCGGAAACTAAAAATAATCCTATGATTACAAACATAATTTTTTATTCTTATGAAACACGTAGTCTCTTCTTGTTATTTAAGGAGCATTTACTCGTTTTGTTGTCTATCTTTCCTGATTATCTCACGCTGACGGTTGATGGCGTATCGGATTATCTCTTCCCTTACCTCTTCATCCATATCAGAAAAATGCAACGATACTTCATACTGACCATTTCCAATCTCATTGACTCTGACAACATTTCCGTGTGTAAGTATTCCTATAGGGGGGCCTGTGGGTAAAAGCATCTTTATCTCAAGCTTATCTCCGGCCGTAACTTTTTCATCTATGGTAAACCGTATTCCTGATGCACTGAGATTCACTATTTTTTCTTCACTCTTTTTAAAACCTTCACTCTCAAAACGAAGGCTGTCGAGAATTATGGTTAACTTGGCATTGATATCAACAAGCATTTGCCATAGTTTTGGGTTGATAGCCTCATCGGGCAAAGCAATGTCAGGTGTCTCTACGTCATATCCCCTGAATATTTTTGATTTCTTGTATGGTGTATCAGCTTTCATCCTTTTTGCTTCTACAGGGAAAGCATCATCTACCCTAAAATAACTGCGCTTTTCTTTCCAGGCCTGTTTCAGGGTCAGGATATTACCTTTTACATTGACAGCCTCGGTATAGTATTTGAAGTCAGAGCCTGTGACAACAACATATTTTCCTCTTTGGATGTTCTGAATATCTTTGGTTTGCAAAACGATGGTGTTCTCATCTATAGATACTACTGTTGCACTATATTTTGTAATCTCAGGCATGATGCTGTAAGTAACAGTTTCTCCCTTACTGAGTCCCATATATACCTCTTAGTTTTCTCCTGTCATTTTTTTAAAACCATATCTCAGTTCAATGGCCTGTCGGCTATACTCCCTTAACGAGTCTTTCCTTCAGAATTTCTACATCTTGAGATGTCAGGACATTCAGTGTTTTTAATCGTTCCATCCGCTCAATCATACCAAGTGTGATCTCAGGATTATTGCTCTGTGCTGTAGTCTTGATAACTTCCATATCCTGATATGTATCCCTGAGGTATTGCAATAGCTCTTTATTTTCATTTATTAAGATCGATCTTTTGTATGCCTTTTCAACGAGAAAAGCAATCTCTTCAGCCTTAAAGGGTTTTGTCAGATAGTCATAGGCACCTTCTTTGACTGCCTCAAGTGTAGATTCAAGATTAACGAAAGTGGTGAGGATGACAACAGCAGTATCAGGATTGATACGGAGCGCATACTTGAGAATTTCAATACCATTGACACCGGACATCTTAAGGGCAGTCAGAATAAGACTGATATTTTCTGTTTTGAGTATTCTTAAAGCATCAAACCCGTCGTTTGCCAGCACAACGACATAGCCCTCTTTCGAGAGCAGAGATCTCATCACATCTTGAATTAACCTGTCATTGTCAGCAATAAGGATCTTAAAGTCTTTTTTGGTCACTCTTTTACTTGCCTCATTTCTTTAGCCTTAGGTTATTGGCAGTGTAATAACCTTTTTTAGGACCCCTGCTACAGCAAATCATGTTTCTTTTTTGAGCATTGCACATTTATCCCTGATATTTTTTTATCGAAATATTTCAGAGAAACTTTAATTGCCATTACGGAGTGTCATAATCTCTCTATTTTTTCTGTTCTTGTCTGTTCTTGATAGACATGGGTGCTCAAAGCATTTAAGTTTTCGGTTGAAAGTTCGATAAGACTAAAAAGGTTGAAAAAATATGGTCAAAAAGGAGGTGAAACAAATAGAAGATAAAAGGAGGTGAAGTCAATAGAAGAGACTTTTTTCATGCCTCGAGTAATGCCGAAGATTCGGCAAAAATGGCAAGGATTGCCATAAAAAA
The DNA here is from genome assembly GCA_036834585.1 of Thermodesulfovibrionales bacterium. Taxonomy (GTDB): domain Bacteria; phylum Nitrospirota; class Thermodesulfovibrionia; order Thermodesulfovibrionales; family SM23-35; genus JACAEY01. Next base: position 3,332 of record DAITNM010000086.1, read on the forward strand.
ACCTTAGAAAAAGGAGAAATTATAGTGGCTATTAACGATATTTCGTTAACCGCAGGAATGAGGGCAAACCTCATCAGTCTTCAGGGAACGGTAGATCTCCTCAACAGGACACAGGAACGTTTATCAACAGGAAAGAAAATCAACAGCGCTCTTGATAATCCGACCGCCTATTTTGCTTCACAGTCGCTTCTTGCACGTGCATCAGACCTTTCTGTCCTCAAGGACGGTATGGGCCAGGCTATTCAGACAATTAAGGCAGCAGATGCAGGCGTTAAGGGAATAACAGCGCTGATTGAGGCTGCAAAAGGTCTTACACAATCTGCAAGAACTGCAGATACAGCAGGTCGTGCAGCTTTAGCAACCCAGTTTGATGATTTGCTCACCCAGATTGATGAGCTGGCTCTTGATTCCGGATATCAAGGCACGAATCTCCTTGATGCTGATGACCTGGTTGTCAACTTTAATGAAGATGGAACATCGCAGCTCACAATTACTGGTTTTGATGCAAGCGCAACAGCCGGTCTTGGAATAGCCGCTGCTGCAGCCGCTTGGGTAGCAGATGCTAACATCGATACTGCTGTAACGGACCTGGGTGACGCTATTAGTACGTTGAGAACTAATTCTTCGGTTCTTTCGTCCAACCTGA
>DAITNM010000087.1:0-3950 GCA_036834585.1 Thermodesulfovibrionales bacterium
AATTGACTGTATATTTTCTGTTGAGCTCTGCACAAAACCTTTTATCTGACCTTCTTTTGTTACAGCCAATCCAATGGATGCAGGTAACCCTTTCCCAAGATATGTTGCCCTCGATACTTTTTCTGGTTTCTTTATCTTCTCTGCCTTAAATGCATAAGCTTTATAGGCAGTGCCAGTTACATAGTATAGCACATACAAATTACTATCACCTTCGGTGGTGCATACATCACTTCCTGGTATATAAGTAGAGAACATTACGAACCCTGCGAAGATAGCTGGTTTTATCGTGACCCGTTCTCCTTTATGATAAAGGAGCCGGGGCGGGTCAGATATAGGATCATATATTTCATGCATATTTTCAAAATAAATAGCCCATCCATCTTTTGAAGCCATAGTACTCAAGAGTTGAGACCAGTCACCAACACCTGCGCTTATACCCTCAATTTTCTCACCGCCAAAGTAAACCGCAGTATTTGTTACATCCAGAAGATTGGTGTATTTCTTGGGACACCCTTCTCTGTTTCCATCCCAGCAACCTTCTTTAATACCATAGAAGGAGCCTGAATCTTTTTGATTCCTGTCATCGACTCCGAGGAAATGTCCTGTACCAAAATAAATCCATAGTTGTCCCTTATTGTCCAGTACTGCAGATGGTGAAGCAGTGATCCGTTTGCTCAGATCAAAGCCAGTAACAGCGTAGAGTTCTGAAAGTTTCCATGAGCTAACCTCTTTGGTTCCCTGAGTAGTCAATCTCAACATAGAAGTCTCTTTTCCGCCCAGTTTATAGTTCACACCAATATAACTAACATCAACGTTATAGTCAACATTTACATCTATTGTTAAAGGACTTGCCATGAATGCATCTAAGAATTGTTTCCCCTCGATTGTCTTATCAATTTTCCAATAGTTTGTATTTTCTATCCATCTGTCTATTACACCCTTTCTTCCGGATGTTTTGAGTACGAAGATCTTGCCTTTCTGGAATTCTGTCAGATTAGATAGTTGGTCAAAATTAGTTGGACCTGAACCGACTATAATGTACCATTCATCTGCAACCTTTGCAACAGCTGGGTATGACATACTCAGCCCGAGGTCAGTTACTCCTGAATCAGTTGTGTCAAAGGTCCAGAGCAGTTTTGGCTCTTGTTCCGGATCAGTTATATCAAGGGCAAAGTATGTTGACCTATAATTTCCTTTTTCAGTTGAAATGGTTTTCCCTCCGTATCTCATCCCGGCAATAAGGATTGTTCCCCATCCTCCTGGATGGGTATCATCATCCTCGAATATCTTCACATCTGTTACCTTTGGCTTCAAATCAACATAGTAAACATGGGTATAATCCTGTTTTGTAAGCCAAATCAAATGTGGTAGGAGTTCTCTCGGAATAAATGCCCAGAGTTCATCTCCAAGTCTATGTCTACCACCTGAGAATTTATGTTCTTTAATATCGTAGAATCCTCCATTGAAGGCATGGAGCATGCCGTCATTTGCACCGACATATATTACATGCCTCCTGTTAAAGTATTTTTGCCTGAATTTATAATATGTCTGGTCTCCGTAGATGAGGTCATAATTTTCCATAGGCCTCGAGACAATAGTAGGCGTTGAGTATACGATATCTCCGAGTTTCCAAACTTTTTTCTGACCGCCAATGGTTATTGTTCTTGGTCTGTATTTATATGTGGTGGTTTCTACTGTTGGGTTATCCTCTCCCCTAATATATTGTATTATTGCTTCTGCCTCATTATCGTCAGACGCACGGATATAGGGTCTTAAAGAATTTCTTGCACCCCTCTCGAACCTTTCAATTTCGTATCCATTAATTGTTGTATAAATTTTTCTATCTTCTTGGGACATCTCCCATAACCTCATTGCTCCATTCCATATGGAATGGATGTTGTCGAGGGGAATTTTGTCTACAAAGTCTGCCTCTTCATATTTACCATTGCCATTGCTATCCCTGTATCTCCGTACAAATGTTCCTTCAGAAGGGTCATATTGGGTCTGCGCAATATAGTCTTTCTCAAGAGATAATTTCCCATCTCCATCGGTGTCCTCGCGGGGATTACCATAAGGGTCAATAAACAGGGCATGGATATGCCCGAGCCATGTTCGCTCTTCAGAGCCCTCAAATTTTTTCGGATAGAAATAAGCCTGATATATTGCTCCCTCACCTTCACCAGTTGTTGAAAGAACAGAAGCTGCAGTACCTGAAGCTGTCCAATTTAATATTGAGGCAAGGGCATTCAGCAGGGAAGCTTCTAACTCTTCTCCCTTGCTTGCTTCAAAATAGGTGTCCGGAATATTATCACCATCTGCATCCCACTCAGCCTCAAGGTCTGGTTTGTTATTTTCATTCCTATCTACAAAGGCGCCATACTTAGCAGTCTTCTTTAAAAGGTTTTTACCAACAGGAGATTCATCGAATGCGTAGACAGAATATATAGACAGGTTTTGCAATCCTTCGATATCTGATTTACCCACACTTGAGCTCCTTAAATCAGTGATATGGGCATAGTAGGCAACGCCCTCAAGATAGTATGTCCCGTTGTCAGTATTGGCATCAGTGTTCCATTGGGTTGAATAGCCTTCATTTGAAGCTATCCTGTCCATGTAGGCTCCTATATTAAAGCCATGCGTATCAGTCACTGGATCTGTTTTTCCCGTCCAGTATGTACCAGGTAAGTTTATGTCTTTTGAAGACTCACCATCTGTGATAATAAGTACAAAGTTCTTTTGACACCAGTGTTGAATAGGGTCCTTTCCACTGTAAGTTGCCCCATCATTATATGCAGATGTTATTGCCTCAAAGTATCTGACAGACTCATAAAGAGCCTCTCCGAGAGGTGTCCATGTAGAAGGATCTGTATTTTCTATTTGGGTCACAAGATTTGTTACTTCACTGCCAATATCAACCGAAACATAACTTCCGTCCCTATTCGATCCGTCTTCGTATTTATTCCCTGCATTAAAAAACATGAGACCATATCTTACTTTCTTAGAAGTCTTTTGAATAATTCCCACAGGATCCTGATATCCTGCATATATCTTCACATTGTAGGATGTGCCTGTAGTGCAAGATGAATCACTGCACGTCCGTATTCGAGCAGCACCTGAGGCTGAATATACTTTATAGAGCTGGGTTTCATGTTTTTTCCAGTAATCTTTGTCGGTATTTTCTGCTGCCACTAAAAACCTGGGGTTAACTGAAGCCCTGTTAGTTGCTTTACCACCCATCAGTACCTTACGAACTACATCAACCCTTCTCATTGTAAGCCAGTTTAAAAAGTTGCCCGACCAGAAGCTCATTCTATTAAGAGCTTTAGATGTATCTACCTCGAAATATCCACCAGCATCATGATATTTATACATAGCATTGTAATCAAAATAGCCATAATAGTCAGTTGCAGAGCTATAGCTCATATCAGGGTTGCTGCTTTTGCCTCCTGTCTCTGCTGTCTTATAGGCAAATTCATACATGCTCCCTGAGTTATCAAGAAGTATTAATACGTTCGGTGGCACCGCCTGAGAAATAAAAGGTGGATAGGCAGTGTAATCATTAAGAGAAGGGGCGGAGCCTGCTTGCAATGAAATATAAACAACAATAGTGATTATAATAATCAGAGATATGATTCCTGAAATAAAAGTCCTTTTTCTCATGGAAGCCCTTACTTCCTGAGTTGAATAATAACTATTTTCATAGCCCTTCCATTTCTATCTAATACCTTCACGATTTCAGCATTTTTCAGGGCAACTGGTTCGAGGATATTTCCTTCAGGGTCTCTGATGATCAAAAGAGGGTCAAATTGATACCTTATCCCCTCAACAGAAATTGAATCTTTACCGACGTATGTCACATGTCCCTGGATCCAACCTTCAGAATCATGCTCCCCCTGAGATAAAATAATGTTTGGCAGAATAACATTTATCATCAAAACAATGGCTATAAA
>DAITNM010000088.1:0-1470 GCA_036834585.1 Thermodesulfovibrionales bacterium
TTTCTTTCTCTTCATTCAAGGCTACTGTCGCTGGTTCATCAGGTGATACAGATACCTGAGACTGAGATTCCATCATCTGATTACTCTTTTGACCTAATACTTGCTTTTGATTTTCTACTTCTGCTTTTTTGGCCACAAGAAGTTTATGTGATGTGTCTCTCCAGAAAAAATATCCAATTAAAAAAGCGAGTAAAACTGTCACGAACAAAGCAGGAACAATATAAGCAAAAAGTGGTGATTTTTTTCTTACGCCTTCAATTTTCTCTTCTGTCTGCTTCGTCAACATTGACGATCTGAGGTTTACCTTACTGAATAAGTCTTCTGATTCATTTTCATCATGTGATTTATGTGACTTATATTTGACCCATCCATGGGAAGGGCAATGTGCCCATGTCGGTTTACCTGTTTCTTCCACAGGTCCATGACAGATAGGACAATATATAGTATCCTCTTTTTTCTCTTCCTCGTTTTCCATTATGGCTTACACTCTACTCATTTCGAAATGCTTGAAGATATATATATTGCGGAAACTTTTCTCTCCGTCCCCATACTGATCTCCCCATATATTTTGGCTATTATACCACAATACAATTTTATGCAATTTTTTATCGTTTATAGGGGTTGATAAAGTTTTATACTTTTCTTAATATATCTTCACAGACTGGTTGCAATTGTAAAAAAGCAGATAATAGTAAAACAAAGGGAGGTATACATTATGGAAACAGGATCCAGGTGGGACATGGTTAATGATCCTCATGCTTCGCCAGAAACCCTTGCACAGCTTTCCGGTGATCCGGATTGGATGATCAGGAGTGCGGTAGCAAAGAACCCCAATACTTCCAAAGATACTCTGAGGAAGCTGGCTAAAGATGATGAATGGACGGTCAGGAATAATGTGGCAATAAATCCTCATACTCCGGCAGATACGCTTGATGCTCTGTCAGATGATCCGGATCCGCTTGTCAGAAGTAATCTTGCAAGGAATATGAGCACGGGAATGGAAACGGTAATGAAGTTGGCTGCTGACTGTTCTTTCGGAGTTCGGAAAAGCGCCGCAGAATCCGGAAGGGTATAAGCTGTTAAAAACCGTATAGAATATTTTTTCCGTCGTCATTCCGTACTTGTCGTAGCGACTCTCAGCGAAGACTCGCATCGAGATCCGGAATCCAGGATTTTCTATGATAATTTCCGTATCCATAATATGCTGCTCTGAAGCCGAATCATGAGAATTGATTGTTATATATCCCCAAGCTGTTCCTCAAAAGAACCTTTGAAGAAAAACATCCATAAGGCTTTAGAACTGGAGAAGATTTATGCAGAGGTAACCTTCTCTGTTATAAACGAGTTAGAGGCTGCGAGACTTGGCTTGAAAGGATCACCTTCTGTATTTATAGACGGTAAAGATATTCAACCTATAGAAACACCGGGATTCGTATGAAGAATGTTTAAAGATGAGTCCGGGAGACTATT
>DAITNM010000088.1:1570-3949 GCA_036834585.1 Thermodesulfovibrionales bacterium
TTCCAGAAGTCCTTAAAGTGAATCGAGACATTGGTGGTCCAAAGTTTCACCTTAAGTTTGGATAACACATACGCCCATGGATTTATTTCAAACCCGATGGCCTTCACGTTATACTTTTTTACAGCAGCTATCAGGAACCGTCCATCACCGCAACCAAGGTCGTAGACGACTTGGCCCGGGAGCATTGCTACAGCTTCCAGGACCTTTTCGATCTTAGAATTATGGGTGGTAGCAAACATTGCCCCGCCAGTTTTAAATGTTGATAGACCGGTAAGAAGAGCAAAAGTAATGAGAAAAATATAGGCAATAACAAGAATACCAAGGAAGAGATATATAAACTCGGTCATCCGAATAAGTTCAAATACCTAAGTATGCTAATGGACGGAACATGAGAAACAAGGGTCGTAGGCCCTGACCAGCATCTCGCACTTTAAAGTTATTTCTTCCTTTTTCTCATGTATATACTTTTGCACAAGGTTTCTTAAATTTTCCTCTATACCCATAAAATTATGGGCTGTGGGAGTAATGATATTTGCCTTTTCAACAACTCCCCTTCTATTTAAAACATAATGATGACAGAGAAGTCCACGCGGGGCTTCGGTAATTGCGATACCCTCCCCTTCTTTTACCTTTATCTGGATTTCAGGCTTTTCATGAGTAAGTCCTTCAAGAAGCTCCTTGCACCGGCTGATTCCATGCACTATCTCAATTGCCTGAGCAACATTGTTATGAAAGGGATTTCGATCTGAAACTCGAAAACCTATATTTTTTACAGCTCTTTTTGCATCTTCATGAAGGGTATCAAATTTGATATTCAGTCTTGAAAGTGCTCCTGAGATAAGAGATCCCCTTCCCTTCAGGGTTGTCCTCTTTGCATTTGAGTATGGAACTTCAACTTCCTCGAAGATGGTGTAATACTCATCCTCCTTAACATTGATCCCGTTGTCAGATACTATACAGCCCTCATTGATTGCATAGCTTGAAGGATCATGAATGGCAACGAAGTCAGTATCAGAGCTAAGATCAGGAAATGGTAGTTCAGAGATAACTCTGAGTACTTCAATAGCATCATCCTTGATGCTCTCCAGGTCTCTTAACATTTTACCGATTGCATCTCTCGGAGGAAAACCGGTGAAACCACCCACAACCATTGCAACAGGATGAAGTGCCCTCCCGCCAAACTGTGCTGTTATGTTATTCATAACTTCTTTCATCTTCAGTAACCTCTGTATCTCTGACCCGAACCTTGGAAGCATATCTACTACTGAATGGAGTTTAAAGTAATCAGGCATTGCAAGCATATAAAGATGTATGAGATGGCTGGAAACAATCTGGCTTAGGGTCATGATTTTTCGAAGACGAACAATTTCCGGAGACGGTGTTATATCAAGCGCTTTCTCTAAAGCCCGTATTGAAGTCGACATATGAGAAACAGGACATATACCACAGATTCTTGCCACGATATCGGGAACCTCATCAAACCTCCTCCCGCAGAGAAAACCTTCAAAAAATCTTGGTGGCTCCCATATATTCAACTTCAGGTCTTCCAGCCTGCCGTCCTTTATCTCAAGCTTTACAGAACCCTCTCCTTCTACTCTTGCAATATAATCTATATTAATCTTCATAGAGTTCCGATGCCTTTCTGAACTCTGTTGTTACAGAACCGAAAAGGGTAAATCTTCTCAATATGTCTTCAGGGGCTAATCCCATAACTTCAAATTGTCTTGCAAGGGCTGATGCATTAGCCCGTTTCATCGGGCCCCAGCACGAATAGCAAGCCCTGTTATATGACGGACAGAGGGCGCCGCAACCTGCACCGGTAACAGGTCCCATGCACGGCATATTATAGGAAACGAGCACACAAATATTTCCTTTTATCTTGCATTCAACACATACGCTGTACTGGAGGAAATCCGGTTTTTTCTCTAAAAGAACGGATGTCAATGCTTCATACAGGTCCCTTTCACCCGGAGGACACCCTTTTATTTCACCGTCGATCTTAACATATGCACTGATCGCATTTGGTCTGATGGAATGAATTGTTGAAAGGTCCTGGTAAACTCTCTTTTCTATCTCAAGCTCCGGTTGAGTAGACTTGATAGCAGGTATTCCACCATTAACAGCGCAGGAACCTATTGCGAAAAGATTTTTGCTCCTTTCTCTTATTTTCTTTAATTCGTCAATCTGCCACGATTCTGTGATAGTTCCTTCAACAAGGGCAATGTCGAATGGCCCTTCCGGTGTTCCGCCACTTGATACCATCTTGCAGAATACAAAATCGAAGGAATCAAGGACTTCGACAATATATTTTTGGAAAAAGATGAACTGAAATTCACAACCGGCACAACATGAATATTTAAAGAATCCCAGCCGTGGCTT
>DAITNM010000089.1:0-3908 GCA_036834585.1 Thermodesulfovibrionales bacterium
TTCGGAGTCTCCCCCCCACCCCTGCCCTCCCCCTCGAGGGGGGAGGGTTAGGGAGAGGGTGTTTACTGACGACTGCTGTTCAGGCACAATAACAACCCTTATTGGTAAATCATATTTATGAGCAAAATCAAAGTCCCTCTGGTCATGGGCTGGAACAGACATTATTGCTCCTGTACCATACTCTATAAGAACGAAATTCGCCACATAAATTGGTATCTTTTCACCATTCATCGGATTTATTGCAAAAAAGCCAGTAAAGAGACCTGTCTTTTCTCCCATCTTGCCATATCTGTTTTTGAGTTCTTCAAGGGCTTTTTTATCAGAGACAAGCTTTTCTGCAAGAGGGTGAACCGGAGCAATACAGACAAAGGTTGCACCGAAAAGGGTATCCTGTCTTGTTGTAAAAATTCTTATGTTCTCATCAATGCCGACAATACTGAAATTAACTTCGACACCTTCACTCCTGCCTATCCAGTTCTTCTGCATTGCGATAACCCTTTCAGGCCATCCTTTCAGTTCATCGCAACCCTTCAAAAGTTCATCTGCATAATCAGTGATTTTTAAAAACCACTGCTCAAGTTCTTTCTGGACTACAATGCTCTCACATCTCCAGCATCTTTCATCTATGACCTGTTCATTCGCAAGGACTGTTACACATGATGGACACCAGTTCAAAAAGGAAATTTTTCTGTATGCAAGTCCCCTCTCTAACATTTTGATGAAAAACCACTGATTCCATTTGTAAAACTCAGGGCTGCATGTCGTAACCTCCCTCTCCCAGTCATAGCTAAGCCCCATGCGATTGAGCTGATTTTTCATATAACGAATATTTTTGTATGTCCATTCTGCTGGATGAACGCCATGTTTTATTGCAGCATTCTCCGCAGGAAGTCCAAAGGCATCCCATCCCATAGGGTGAAGGACATTATATCCCCGCATCCTCTTATACCTTGCTACTACATCACCAATAGCATAATTTCTTGCATGACCCATATGGATTTCACCAGAGGGATAAGGAAACATTTCGAGGCAGTAAAACTTCTTCCTCAAAGGGTCAAACACTGTCTTATGCAGTCCTTTCTCAGTCCAGTATCCCTGCCACTTAAGCTCAACTTGTTGAGGATTATATTTTTCTTCCAAAAATACCTCCAGAGCAAAGTCTATTATATCCACTTGAAATGAGCATTGACAAGTAATGAACTACCCTTCAGCAGATCTGCGAGATAATCGAATCTGTCATTCCGGCTCGTCCGGAATCTTTCTCTGTATCTAAAGAACGATTCCCGACAAGCGGGAATGACAAATGTACAAAATATTATTGCACAAGAAGCATAGCTTCGAGGAATTCTTTGATTAATAGGTGAGAAAAGGGATAATCAGGTCTTGCATGTTCCATCAAGATTGAACTGGAAGGTATTCCATTTCTTGCAACCTTCGCACCTTCCTGACCATTCAGAGGAGGTGAAGCCACACTCCCTACAGCAGTATGGGAGTTTAAGGGCTATCTTTATATCAAGGGCATTGCTGAACTCACGCACAGCCCTCTCAATCTGATGTCTCTTTAAATAGAGATTACCCATCAGGAGATGAAGTTCCGGATATGCAGTGCTTCCTGTATCTACAGATGCAAGGATTTCAAAGGCATCATCTATCATCTCAAGCCTGTAATAGAGTTTGCCAAGAAAAAACCTTATTACCGGATCCTGGGGATTTCTCGAAAGACTGCCCTTATATATTCTTATAAGTCTTGCTGGCTCTCCAAGATTTATCAATAAGTCTTCAAGCCTTGCAAGGACTATCATTGAGGACGTTTCTTCATAGCAAGTTTCCAGAAGGTTGATAGCCTCTTCATTCTCTCCTTCCCTTAAGAGCACCTCTGCCAGCCCCAATGTTGCAGGAATGAAATTCTTTTCTAACCTGAGTACTGTTTTGAAGGCCTTTTTCGCCTTTTCGAGCTCGCCACCCTCGAGACTCTGCCTGCCATATTCATACTTATAGCCTATAAGGTTCTGTCTTTCACGATTTCTTTCCTTTTCTGTATGTTCATTCTTTAAAATAAGCTTCTGGACACTCACAAGCTCATCCCACCTTCCTTGTTTTTCGAGTATCTCTCTTTTCTTATAAAGGGCTGAGAGGTTCTCATCGTCTATCTCGATTATGTCCTCGATGTAATTTAAAGCATCCGGCCATCTCCCTGTCTTTTCCATAAATCTTTCCAAAGAGAAGAGGGCCTCAAGGTTTTGGGGATTAAGATTTCTCGCCTTCTGGTAGTACTCGGCTGCCTTCTGAAAATCCTCTTCAGAGAGCGCAACATCTCCAAGCCTTAAGAGGGCATTGAGGTGTTCTGGCTCTTTTGACAAGACACCTTTGAGAAACTCTTTAGCCTCGTCTTCATTTTGGGCAAGGAGAGAGTTTAAGGCTTTTGAGTATAACTCCTGGACATCTGCCTCTTTCTTCTGTTTCTTCTGGTACTGCCAGTTATCTATAAATCTCTTTGTATCTCTTATTGCAAAGATAATAAGCATAGTAAGAGCACCAATTGCGCTTGAAAACAAAAGCAAAGCGATCTTGGATATTTCATATATCTTTCCAAAAGGTATTTTTATAGTGATGGCCTCTTGATTGGAAATTGCAAAGAGGGCAACAACTCCGAGGAATAAAATAAATATAAAGATGGATAGTTTATTCATTGTTGTGTTTACTTAAAGGAACTCTCTTGGCATCCATCCACAGTTTTTCAAGCTCATAAAAGCCTCTTGTCTCTTCTTCAAATATATGAAGGATCACATCTCCATAATCTATAAGAACCCAGTGGCTGTAACCTAATCCTTCAAATCCGAGAGGTTTTATGCCTTTCCTTGCAGACCTTTCTTCTACTCCTTCTGCGATTGCCTTTACATGCGTTGTGCTTTCTCCAGAACAGATTACAAAATAATCTGCAATAATGGTCAGGCCTTTTAAATCGAGGATTATGAGGTCTTTTGCCTTCTTGTCCAGTGCTGCCCTTGCCAGCTCGAAGGCTTTGTCTTTACTTTCTAAAGGTCCTCCCTCCTTTCTAAGTTTCGTGAAGCGTAAAACGTTATGCGTAATGCGGGAAAACCCTGATTAAATCTCATCACCCATCACGCCTCACTCTTTACGCATATACAGCTTATTAGAAATTATATAGGATTCGACTGACTCTGGCAACAGATATTTTATACTCTTTCCCTCTCTGACAAACCTCCTTATCTCCGTTCCCGAGATCTCTATAAGAGGGATCCTGAGTGCTGTAACCTCCCTATTGGTCTTGAGTGTAGTAGAAAATGATTCAAGTTCAGCCTTATCAAGCCTTTCAAGGTCTTCTTTGGACATATCTAAATACGGAGACGAAAGAAGGTCTACAAACCTGAAGGGTGGCCTTGATATTATGATAAAATCAATGAGCCTAACGAGCTTCTCAGGCTGCCACCAATTAGGTATATCGAGGAAGGTTTCTATGCCGAGAATAAACTGTAAATTTGTATCGGTATAAATAGTTCTGAGGTTCTCCAAGGTATTGACCGTGTAAGATTTTCCTGGTCTCCTGTACTCAATGTCAGAAATTTCAAAGAAGCTGTTCCCGGATAGAGCAAGTTCCATCATCTTATATCTGTGCTCTGGATCTACAATTTCCTGGTTTTTGAGAGGTGGATTCTTGGAAGGGATAAATAAGATTTTTGCGAGACCAAACCTTTCTCTGACCTCTTCTGCTGCCCTAAGATGGCCATTGTGGACTGGATTAAAGGTCCCCCCGAATATTCCGATTTTCACCTCAGCCCTACTTTTAAACCTGAAAGATGCAATTGAGATAATGCAGATGTTGTGAAAAAAATTATTTTTTGATACCTTTTCGCCTCGGCGAATCCGACGAGTCGGAAGTGTACCTT
>DAITNM010000090.1:0-3892 GCA_036834585.1 Thermodesulfovibrionales bacterium
GAGGGGGAAACAATGCCAGAGGGGATAAAGCTTTTTACCGGGAACGCACACAGGGAGCTTGCGAAGGATGTTGCAAATTATCTCAGCATATCTGTTGGAGATGCTACAGTAACTAATTTTAGTGATGATGAAATAATGGTTCGTATCAATGAGAATGTGAGGGGTACTGATGTTTTTGTGTTACAACCTACATGTATGCCAGTAAATCATAATATTATGGAACTTCTTCTCATCGTAGATGCCCTTAAAAGGGCATCAGCAAGGAGAATAACTGCTGTTATTCCATATTACGGTTATGCAAGACAGGACAGAAAGGTCCAGCCGAGAGTGCCAATATCAGCAAAGCTTGTTGCTGACCTGATAACCGCAGCAGGTACCAGCAGGGTTCTCACTGTGGATCTCCACGCAGCACAGATTCAGGGATTTTTCAATATCCCTGTTGACAATCTCTATGCTGCACCTGTCCTCCTTGATTATGTGAGAAGCAATTACACTCTTGAAGAACTCGTAATAGTTTCTCCTGATGCAGGGGGTGTTGAAAGGGCAAGGGATTTTGCAAAAAGACTTCAGTGTTCTATAGCTATTATAGATAAGAGACGTGAGTCGATAAATGTTTCAGAGGTGATGAATGTAATAGGAGAGGTTGAAAAAAAGGACACACTAATACTTGATGATATGATTGATACTGGTGGTACAACAACTCAGGCTGCAGGTGCCCTGAAAGAAAAGGGTGCAAGACGGGTTGTTGCAGCGTGTACGCATGCTGTGCTTTCCGGCTCTGCTGTTGGTAAGGTGAATACCTCTGTTATAGAGGAACTAATTGTCACAGATACGATACCCTTTGATAGCAAAAAAGAGCAGTGCAAGAAGCTCACTGTTTTGAGCATTGCGTCTCTTTTAGGTGAGGCGATCAAGAGGATCTATGAGGAGTCCTCAATAAGTTCCCTTTTTGTATAAGGTAATAACAAAGCTATTCCGAAAAATAGAGATAAGAAAGGCTGTCTCAGAAGCCTTTCCTATCTAAGCTATTTGTTGCTTTTTAGGGTTTTATCTCTATTTTGGGGATTCTTATAAATTAAAATTTTTTTTGGATAATTGAGTTATAATATGACTTATTTTTTATACGGATGAAAACTCATTTTTCAATGTATATGTCTGAAATAAAATAAAAATGAAATAAAGGAGGAGAGATGGAGAGGATGATTATTAATGTAGAAAAGAGGGAGGAAGTCGGAAAGGGAGCAGCTCGTTCCCTGAGAAGGGGAAACAGGATCCCGGCAATCCTTTACAGGGGTGGGGATTCCCAACCTGTCAAATTTTCAAAGAAGGAGCTTTTACAGTTTATTAACTCGACAACAGGTAAGCAGGTTATGGTGAACCTTCAGTTTGGAGATGGCTCAAGCAAGCTCGCTCTTATGAAAGATTATCAGGTTGACCCAGTGAAAGGGGATTTGCTTCATGTAGATTTTTTTGAGGTCTCCCTCACTGAAAAGGTAAAAGTTCCTGTACATGTGACTATTGTTGGTGAATCGATAGGTGTTAAGAGAGACGGGGGGATTTTGCAGTATCTTCTCAGAGAGATTGAAGTTGAATGTCTTCCTGATAAGATACCGGGCCGCATCGAATTGGATATATCAGGCCTTGAAATAGGCCAGTCTCTTCATGTTAGTGATATAAAACTTGGAGAGGGTGTAAAGGTCCTCACAGACCCTGATGAAGTTATCGTTAATGTAATTGCTCCTGCGGTTGAAGAGGTTGCTGCTCCTGTTGAGGCTGCTGCTGCACCAGAGATCACTGAGCCAGAGGTAATAAAGAAAGGAAAGAAGGAAGAAGTAGAGGAGGAGGAGAAGGAGAAGGAGAAGAAGAAGTAGTTTTATACTGAAAAATGATCGATGAACAAAAATTTCGTAATGTTCGCTCAAAAGTTTTCAGTATGTTTAGTTTTATTCACTGTTTACTGTTTACTGATTACTGATTATGTGGGCTATTGTTGGCCTTGGAAACCCAGGAAGAAAATATTCCAGAACGAGACACAACATCGGGTTTATGATTATTGAGGAAATTGCAGGGAGATATGATATAGATTTAAAAGAGAAAGAGAAATACAGAATAGGAAGGGGTTCTATAAATGGACATGATATACTGCTTATAGAACCCCTTCTTTATATGAACAGGAGCGGAATTTCAGTAAAAGATATCATGAGTAGATTTAATATCCCACTGGAGAAGCTTGTGGTCATTCATGACGACATCGATATGGAGATAGGAAAGCTCAGGATCAGGAGAAAAGGTTCATCAGGAGGACACAAAGGAATTGAATCGGTAATCCAGAGCATTTCCTCGAAGGATTTTGTAAGATTGAAAATAGGAATAGGAAGAGATAAGGATGTTGCTCCGGAGGATTATGTACTGAGCAGATTCAGAAGGGATGAGATATCTCTAATGAAAAAAGCTATCGAAAAAGCCTCAGAGGCTGCTACCTTAATCCTCGCAGAAGGGATTGAGAAAGCAATGAATATATTCAATACAAATTGAGGGAAAAATGAGAGACATGCTTGGCAGAGAAGAGGTAATACCTGTAGAAGAAGCCCTTGATCTTATCTTTCGTAATCTTTCACCCAAAATCCCTCCTGAAAGAAGTCTAAAGATAGAAGAATCATATGGCCGAATTGTATCAAGAGACATTTATTCTCCAGAAGATCTCCCGGATTTTTCTCGCTCCACTGTTGATGGATTTGCAGTATCTGCTTCAGATACATTTGGAGCTACAGAAGGGATGCCTGCTTACTTAAACATAGGGAATGAGATTTTAATGGGAGAGGAACCTGATTTTGAACTGAAAAAAGGAGAGGTCGCAAAGATTCCAACAGGAGGAATGCTCCCAAAAAGTTCAGATGCAGTTGTTATGCTTGAACATACCCAACAGGTAGATAAGAACATGATAGAGGTGGTTAAACCTGTTGCACCCGGAGAAAATGTGATACAGGCAGGAGAGGATGTAAAGAAAGGTGAGGTCATATTGAAAAAGGGTCATAAAATAAGACCTCAGGATATAGGGGTACTTGCTGGTCTTGGTATTACTGAGGTCTGGATTTATGAAAAACCAAGAGTGTCAATAATTTCAACAGGTGATGAGATAGTGCCTCCTGACAGACCAGTTAAACCCGGTCAGGTTCGTGATATAAATTCTTATAATCTTGCAGGGCTTCTTTTGGATGCTGGAGCCACTCCTGTTAAGAAAGGTATATTCAATGATGAATATGAAGTTGTAAGAGGTGTTGTTGAAGAATCGCTCAAGGATTCAGAAATTGTCCTTATTTCAGGAGGGAGTTCTGTCGGAGCAAGGGACGTAACTGCACGTGTTATAGACGACCTTGGAAAACCAGGTGTACTGTTTCATGGTGTATCACTCAAGCCGGGCAAACCAACAATAGGCGGCATTGTTAATAGTATTCCAATATTTGGTCTCCCGGGACATCCAGCAGCAGTCTCAGTATGTTTTGAGATCTTCGTCATTCCTGTTTTAAGAATACTTTCAGGAGTCAGTGAAGATAGATTCAAGATCGAAAAGAGGATTATAAAAGCGAGGATTGCAAGAAACATTTCCTCAAGTCCTGGCAGAGAAGAACACATAGGGGTTTATCTTGAAGAAAGGGGAGGGGATATATGGGCTGTGCCCCTTCTCGGGAAATCAGGTCTTATTACCACGTTAATCAAAGCAGATGGAACAGCCGTCATACCTCTGAGGAAACTCGGGGTACAAGAAGGCGAGATTGTAGAGGTAAGACTCTTTTAATTATTTAATAAATAGATTAAACATCGCTATTGGGGACAACTACAACCTTCAAGGACTCTTTTGCTTCTGAGGCTATCTGAAATCCTTTCCTGATAT
>DAITNM010000091.1:0-3840 GCA_036834585.1 Thermodesulfovibrionales bacterium
CCCGGTAAACTTCTCCGAAGGGCTATTGAAGCAGACAGGATTACATCACTGATACTCTATGGACCGCCCGGTATAGGTAAAACAGCTCTTGCAAAAATAATTGCCAGGAAGACAAAGTCAGATTTTGAGTGGCTTAATGCTGCTACTATCGGTCTCGATGAACTGAGAAAGGTTATACAGCAGGCGAAGAAGAAAAAGAGTGAGGGTATTCGTACAATCCTTTTCCTCGATGAGATTCACCGGTTTAACAAACTCCAGCAGGATGCTTTGCTGCCTGACGTTGAAGAAGGGAATATAATACTTATAGCCGCAACAGTAGAAAATCCATTTTTCTATGTTAATTCAACTTTGCTTTCAAGGAGTCAGGTATTTCAATTCAAGCCCTTATCAAAGGAAGAGCTTTTGGTAGTAATAAAAAAAGCTATCGTAGATAAGGAGCGCGGACTGGGCAATCTCCAAATATCAGCGGATGAGGATGCCATGCAGCATATTGCAGAGATGTCTGATGGGGATGCGAGGAAAGCCCTTTCAGCACTCGAGATTGCTGCCCTCACAACACCAGACGATGACAATAGTCAGATAAGGATAACCATTGAGATCGCAGAGGAGTCGATCCAGAAAAAACATGTCGTTTACGACAAAAAGGGTGATCAGCACTATGATACTATCTCTGCCTTCATAAAGAGTATGCGCGGTTCAGATCCAGATGCAGCAGTCTATTACCTTGCAAAAATGATTTATGCAGGTGAAGACCCACGGTTCATTGCAAGACGAATTGTCATCTGTGCCTCAGAAGATGTAGGCAATGCCGACCCAATGGCACTGCTCATTGCAACGTCTGCTTTAAGGGCGGTAGAGTTTATCGGGATGCCGGAGGGCAAAATTCCACTTGCACAGGCTACCATCTATGTTGCAAAAGCGCCTAAAAGCAATGCCTGTTATAAAGCTATAGAAGAAGCATTAAACGATGTTGCTACTGAGGAGACAATGGAAGTTCCTGATTATTTAAAAGACAGCCATTATCCGGGTGCCAAGAAATTGGGACATGGAAAAGGGTATAAATATCCCCATGATTTTGGCGGGAATGTGGAGCAGGATTACCTGCCTAAGAGAAGGAAATATTACAAGCCCTGAAACCGGATATTACTCGCTATCTCATAGCCTGATGCCCGGCCAGCTTTCTATTGGATCGGTGGAACGGACTACATGCATCCCGGCATTGGCGAATTTCTTGAATACATCGTTCGCCTGATCAGTATAATCTATAACTCCTGGTACAACAACAGGAGATGTACAATCTTCAAGAAGATATACTTTCTCTACCAGCTTCCTGTCCTGAGTAAGAATATCCTGTAAGAGATCGTCAATTGTCCATGCTACGCAATGACTTTTTGCCTGTCCTGCAATGATGACCGCATCAAATTGCAGGAGCTTCATAAAAAATTTGTTGCTCTTCTGACCGATTGGCTCTCCCTGATGGCCTTTGAGTACTTCCGGACCGAGAATAGAATAATGCTCTGTAAATGGTTTGTCTCCTTTGATATGGAAATCAGGTTGACTGTATCTGGCTATGCCGTGAAAGGATATCGCTTCTTCAACAACGGCAACCAATGCATGACCGATACCTCCCAACATGCCGTGATAAGGCCATATCGTAAGATCATATTTACCGCCTTCTTTCAGTTTTTTTGCATAGTAAAGAAGGTGCCGTTGTCCATAATCCTCATTGATCTGAAAGCTATAACAAAGAGCAGGATTGAACTTCCAGATCCCTTTCAGGATATCTTCTTCAGATATGAGTGTAAAAGGCGCAGGATGTTCTCCTTTATCATTAACGATATAAATGGAGTGAAAAATCTGCATGGTTTGATGAGTGTCCATGGTTGGACAGATTTGTGTAATCATTTCAAGATTCCTGTAAATGAATTCACACAACCTGCGGTTATCGTCAATCGCCCCTGTGCCTGAACGTCCGCCGACATATAGTTCAAACCCCGGTATACAGAACGTGTTCTGTACATCTACCGCAACTAAACAGATTTTAAAACTGTCATCGGCTGCAGGCTTTATATTATGTAACTTCGCCCAATTCTCAGCTTCTATGGATCTCTCCTGATAGGAAACTTTCCAGACGCCACCTATTTTATCTGGATTGAAATGAGGTGGAATAGGGAGTTCACGGTGCGCCATGTCAATTATCCTTATCAATATCAATAGTCTTGAACTTATCCTGCAAAGCTTTTTCAACGTTTTCCGGAACCAGGCCTTTTACAGAACCACCAAAGGATGAAACCTCCTTCACCATTGTTGAAGTAAGAAAGCTGTATTCCTCACTCGGCATGAGAAAGACTGTTTCAATGTCGTGGTTCAGTCTCCTGTTCATCAGTGCCATCTGCATTTCATACTCAAAGTCGGAGATAGCTCTTAATCCTCTGATAATAGCAACACCTTGTTTAGCTTTTACATATTCTACAAGCAGACCATGAAAAGCTTCTGTTCTAACACCATCGAGACTCTCTACGGATTTTCTGATCATAGTCAATCTCTCTTCAAGGGAAAAGAGAGGACTCTTTTTCTGGCTCGGTGCAACAGCAACGATGATTTCATCAAATATACGGAGGGCTCTTTTTACAATGTCTGTATGAGCAGCAGTGAAAGGGTCAAATGTCCCCGGATAAACGGCAATTCTCTTCATATGATCCTCCGATTTGTTCTGTCTCTTTTTTGTAAATCGTTAACATGGTGTCTCCATATCGATAATTTCTGATCATCTTCAATTTACCCACCAATTCAGGCAACCTTTTCTTAACGAAGTGTTCCACGACTACTATCCCACCAGTGTTTAAAAGTCCTTTTTCAGCAACCATGGGAAGGATTCTCATTATTTCTTCTGAAAAATAGGGCGGATCGACAAAAAAGATATCAAACATTTTCTTTTCTGCTGAGGCCTTTTTCAGGAATCCCTCTGCTGTTCCCTCAAAAATGGTTACTTGTTCATGAAAGCCGAATTGGACACCTGTTTCCTTTATTGCTTTAGCCCTTAGTCTGTTTGGTTCCACAAAGATTGCTTTGCGAGCACCTCTTGACAGAGATTCAAACCCGACAGTGCCGGTGCCGGCAAAGAGATCAACAAAACTTGCGCCCTCAATTTTGTTCCTGATGATATCGAAGAGAGCCTCTCGAACTTTGGAGGAAGTCGGCCTCAGTTCTTCATCTTTCGATGTTTTTGAAAAAAGCCTTTTTGTCTCAACCTTTCTGCCTTTTGCAAGGCCTCCTGAGATTCTCATGATCTTTCGGTTAAAGGAGGATTTATAATGTGGGTATCAAACGGAGCATATCCCTTAATCCTGACCTTACGACCGTCTACTTCAATTTTCCCCTCAGAAAATAACCGTATGGCTTCAGGGTATATTTTGTGTTCCAATCTGAGTATTTTTTCTGAAAGGGTCTCTTCTGTATCATTCTGGGATACCGGAACAGCAGCCTGTATTATTACAGGACCTGTATCCATACCCTCATCGACAAAATGGACAGTACAACCGGAGATTTTTACACCATAGTCAATGGCCTGTTTTTGACCGTGCAAACCAGGAAATGAGGGAAGGAGAGCAGGGTGGATATTCATAATTTTGTTTGGAAAAGCATCAATCAAGGGTTTTCCTACAATTCTCATAAAACCTGCCAAGACAACGAGGTCAACGTTCTTCTTTTTTAACTCATCAGAAATCTTTGAAAAAAGATTATCCCTTGAGCGGTATTCTTTTGGCAGGACTACCAGATAATCAATACGATGTTTTTTCGCCCTTTCGATGGCGAAAGCTGAAGGGTTGTCAGTTATCA
>DAITNM010000092.1:0-3825 GCA_036834585.1 Thermodesulfovibrionales bacterium
CTTGAACCTATCATCCTGCCTGTATCCAGCAATCCAGATGATATCCTCTCCGGATAAGACTAAGGGAATTCTATCACGTTCATCCCTTGGGACTTTTTCATCCACAAAAAAGTCCTGAAGTTTTTTCCTCTTTCCAAACCCAAAAGGATAAAAGAAATTACCCTCTTTCCTTGACCTCACAACAAGAGGAAAAATTAATCTTTCTGCATCAAAGACTGCGAGATCTGCCGAAAGTCTTAAATCCTTTATTTCTGACTTATGACTTTCCAGTATTGAAGCTTTAATCAAAACCCCTGCTTCTTTTAGATTTATCTCACCAGGAACCTCCAGCATATAAGTATCTAATTTAACAGGAGGTTCTGTTGTAAAAATAAGAGTCGAATAATCCTTTATAACCCTTATACCTTTCGGAAGATAGAGCCTGTCACCAGCCTTACCAGTTTTGATAAGATCGATGATATCTTCTACATGAATGAAGTTTATTCTCCTGAGTCCCTTTGTCACATCTATCACCCTTCTTAAAACCCTCCTGAGAATCACCTTATCCATAGCTTCCAATGGAGAAAGAAAAAGTTCGATGCGGGAATCAGACTTTCTGCTGATAAGCCTCATCAAAGTTTTTACGACAATGATATCGAAATGCCTCTCTTCTTCCCTGAATATTGCTGCTGTTCGTGAAAGAGTCTCTATGATGTTAGGATTAACCTCCTTCATCATTGGTATGATAGAAAACCGTATCTTGTTACGGAGATAATCTCTCCTGAGGTTCGACGAATCAACAACAAAGTCAATCTTCTCCTCCTGAATATATCTATCAATCTCCTGTCTTTCGATTTCAATTAAAGGCCTTATGCACATTCCCCTGACCGGAGGTATTCCGGAAAGACCAATCGGGCCTGAGCCTCTCAAGAGTCGCATCAGAAGAGTCTCTGCCTGATCATCTGCATTATGCCCCAGGGCAATTTTATTAGCTTTGGTTTCAAAAGCCGTTTCTTCGAAAACCTTATAACGTAATTCCCTCGCAGCTTCCTGCTTATTCATTGACTTTTCTTTAGCAAAGGATTTCACGTCTACAGATTTTGTAATGAAAGGCACCTTGAGTGTTTCGCAGAGTTTTTTGCAAAACTCGATTTCAAGCGGAGTTTCCTCAGGCCTCAGACCATGGTTAATATAGAGAGTATGGAGATCAAGTTTCAACTCTTCCTTGAGATTATTCAGTACATGAAGAAGAAATACCGAATCCGGTCCGCCAGAGAGGGCAACTAAAACATTCTCTCCACCGGAAAGCATAGAATGTTTCTCTATAGTTTCTTTTATCTTCTGAAAGATTTCCATCAAGGTTTCAGTCTGTGGCTCATGAAGAGGATGCTGAAGATTTATGACCTTTAACTCTGAATCTTTTTCTTACTTACCCTTAAATAAGGTCTTTACTTCATTCATAAACTCATTTATGTCTTTGAACTGTCTGTAAACAGAGGCAAACCTGACGTAGGCAACTTTATCAAGTTCTTTCAAAGATGACATTACCTCTTCGCCAATCCATGTGCTTTTAATCTCTTTTTCGCCAAGACTCATCATTTTCCTTTCTATTGAGTCTGTAATCCCTTCAAGGGTCTCTGTCCCTATTGGCCTTTTTTCACATGCCTTTTTCAGCCCGGTCAGAACCTTCATTCTGTCAAAAGGTTCCCGCCTTCCATCTTTTTTCACCACCATAGGAACGATATCTTCTACCCGTTCATAGGATGTGAAACGTTTCCCGCACTTGAGGCACTCACGCCTGCGGCGTATTGCATCGCCATCTTTGCTCGTCCTCGAATCAATAACCTTATCTTCTATATTTCCACAGAAAAGACACTTCACAAAAAAACCTTTTTAAAATAAGATCGGATTTTAGCAGCTACCGTGTAGCTCTTTGTTCTTCAGTATATATGGGGAAATTTCCGCAAAGAGTCTTCACACGTTTCGCAAGATTTTTGATTACCCCTGTATCATGTATGTTGCCTATGACGGATGATATGATGTCTGCCATCTCCACCATCTCTGCCTCACCCATGCCCCTTGTTGTGACACAGGGTGTGCCGAGCCTTATGCCGCTTGTTATTGCCGGTGGCTTTTCATCATAGGGCACTACATTCTTATTAACTGTTATTCCTGCCATCCCTAATGCCTCTTCGGCATCTTTCCCTGTGGTACCCTTATTGGTCAGATCAACAAGCATCATATGGTTATCTGTTCCCCCTGAAATTACCTTAAAACCTCCTTTAATCAATTCCTCGGCAAGTTTCTTTGCATTCTTGATAACTTTAATCTGGTAATCTTTAAATTCGCGGTTCATTGCCTCTTTAAAAGCAACAGCTTTTGCCGCAATGACATGAACAAGAGGGCCTCCCTGTATTCCAGGGAACACCATTCTATCGACTGCCCTGGCATATCCTGCCTTGCACATTATCATGCCGCCCCTCGGACCTTTGAGGGTTTTATGAGTTGTTGTAGTGACAAAATTTGCATATGGCACTGGAGATGGATGCAGGCCAGTAGCCACAAGTCCTGCTATATGTGCAATGTCTGCCATAAAATAGGCTCCAACTTCCTTTGCTATTTCAGAAAATACCCTGAAATCAATAATCCTTGAATATGCGCTCGCACCCGCAACTATCATTACCGGCCTGTTTTCAATAGCAATTCGCCTTACCTCATCATAATCTATGTATCCGGTCTCTTTATGAACACCGTAAGTTGCAACCTTGTAAAAAACTCCGGAGAAGTTTACCGGCGCACCGTGGGATAGATGTCCGCCGTGATTCAAACTCATAGCCAGTATAGTATCTCCCGGCTTAAGCACAGAGAAATATACAGCCATATTAGCCTGGGTGCCAGAGTGAGGCTGAACATTTACATGCTCTGCTCCAAAAAGTTCCTTTGCTCTTTCTATTGCGAGGTTCTCAACAATATCAGCATATTCACAACCACCATAGTATCTTTTTCCAGGATACCCTTCTGCATATTTATTCGTGAGGACAGAACCCTGAACTTCAAGTATGGAAGGACTAACATAGTTCTCAGAGGCTATGAGTACTATATTTTCCCTTTCCCTTTCTATTTCTTTCTGTATTGCTTCAAAAATCTCTGGATCGGTAAGCTTAAGGTTATCAAAATTCATGTTCTCTTTAAACGTTCCTCTATCAGGTTTATCTTTTTTAGTCTCAGGCAGTGCCTTTCTCCTTCAAAAGGAGTGCTGATCCAGGTCCTCACAATCTCTTTTGCTAAGTCTTTCCCCACTATCCTTCCCCCGAGTACAAGAATGTTAGCATCATTGTGTAACCTGCTCATCCTGGCAGTAAACAGTTCATTGCATAGAGATGCCCTTACATGCGGAAATTTATTAGCAACAATGGACATGCCTATTCCTGTACCGCAGATGAGTATTCCTCTTTCTACTCCCCCTGAAGAAACTGCTTCAGAGACCTTTTCGCCAAAATCAGGATAATCAACTGATTGGGGGCTATTTGTGCCGAAATCAACACACTCAAATCCGAGATCTTTTAGGAGAGTGAGAATCTCATTTTTTAGTTCCAACCCCGCATGGTCACAGCCTATCCCGATTTTCATGCTCTGAATTTTTATATCTTATCCAAGAAATTAACAGGAAGTCAAGGAGTTCATCTCTTCATTTAAATTCCATCTATTTTTAAAGACAAAGGAGTAATGCCTTGACCAAAGCACAATTAAGCATTTAAAATGAAATACTTTTTTAGGGCCCATAGCTCAGCTGGTAGAGCTACCGGCTCATAACCGGTTGGTCCCAGGTTCGAGTCCTGGTGGGCC
>DAITNM010000093.1:0-3707 GCA_036834585.1 Thermodesulfovibrionales bacterium
CCTATGGCAATGTCATAACTTCTCTCTCCAAGATCGACTCTTATGGTTTCAATTTAACTTTTCATTATAATTTTAGGATTCGATGATTCAAGGATCACTTAACCTCTTGACTCCTTGAATCCTTTATTTTATCTATTATTTCTTCTGCGATCTGCAAAGGTGTCTTATCCTCTGTATCTATCAGGATATCTGCCTTCTCATAAAAAGGTTTTCTGAAATTCAAAAGTTCTTTTATTTTCTCAAAAGGGTCTTCCACTTTCAGCAGAGGCCTGTTGCTGTTATGCGATGTCCTTTTGAGGATTGTCTGCGGCGATGCCATAAGGCAGATAATAATCCCCTGTTTTCTCAGGGCATCCATATTTTTCTGCTTCAATACTGCGCCACCACCTGTGGAGATAATAACATCTTTCCGCTCTGATAATTTCTGAATCATCTCTGTTTCTATTTCCCTGAACCTTGGCTCACCAAACTGCCTGAATATCTCATTAATAGTCATCTGCTGGGATTTTTCTATCTCTGTATCAACATCAATAAGCTCCATGTTGAGAAGCATTGCGAGCCTTCTGCCTACCGCGGTCTTGCCTGTTCCCATAAAGCCGGTGAGAATTATATTCTTCATGACAGGAATATTGTATTAGTTACTCCAACCAAGGTCAATCTGTTATATTTAACTATGCCAAAGGTTTTAGTTGGAATGAGTGGAGGGGTTGACTCTTCTGTCGCAGCTTATCTCCTCAAAGATCTGGGATATGTAGTAGAAGGTCTCAGCCTTATCCTCTGGGAAGAGAGGAAAAAGACTGATTTTAAGACCTGTTGTTCCCTTCAGGCTGTTGAGGAAGCATCAGAAATCGCACATCATATCGGGATCACGCACACTGTATCTGATGTGCGTGATGATTTCATCGAGAAAGTGATTGAGCCCTTCGTGAATGCCTATACAACAGGCTTAACTCCCAACCCCTGCATATTATGCAATAAATTTATCAAATTCCCTTTCCTCATGAAAGAGGCTGAAAAACGTGGTGCCGAGTATATAGCTACCGGCCATTATGCACGAGTTGAACCAGCGCAGATCTCGGAACTTAGAGCACAGAGCAAAGATAACTTGTCGCTCATAACTTGTGACTCTTTACTCAAAAAAGGTATTGATCCAAAAAAGGACCAGTCTTATGTCCTCTATATTCTGGGACCGGATGTGCTCAAGAAGATTATCCTTCCTCTTGGTACATACAGAAAGGCTGAAGTCAGGGCAATGGCAAAGAGCTTTAATCTCCCTGCTGCAAAGAGGTCTGAGAGCCAGGAAGTGTGCTTTATTGAAGACAGAAATTATTTCAAGTTTGTTGAAAAACTGTCTCCCCTCGTTGGAAAACCAGGCCCTATCATGGATATGAGCGGGAAAGTATTAGGCACCCATAAAGGGATTCATGCATATACCGTGGGACAGAGAAAAAGGCTGGGCATATCATCCAGCAAACCTCTTTATGTAGTCAAGATTGACGCCCTGAGAAATACCGTTTACGTTGGCACCCAGGAGGATGCAATGAAAAGGGAGTTTTCAGTTGAAAACCTGAACTGGCTTCTCCTTCCACATGCTGAAACCTTCAGGGCCACCGTAAAAATACGCTCCATGATGAAAGATGAACCTGCAGATGTTTTTTTGCAGAGGAGTAAGAATGGAGAACACATTATCCATCAAACAGCAGGTGAAACTGTTCGGCTGGTATTCGATAAGCCTCAGTGGGCTCCTGCTTCAGGTCAGAGCGCTGTCTTCTATAATGGTGACACTGTTGTCGGTGGCGGGATAATTAATATATCAGCCTGACGATATCCGGTACGATTTCAACTTTTATCGGGGTCTTTCCAAAATAATCACCGTCAATCTGTACATGGGCGCTGCCATCCACATCAACCGTCGTTGCCTTCATGTACGTTATATCCTTAAACCCGAGATGTCTCTCCGTGACAATACCAAAAACATATCTGAGGATATCCAAACGCTTTCTGCCTTTAAAGAAGCAAACATAGAAAAACGGATCAGTTAGTTTTGCATCAGGGGTAATCATATAATGCCCGCCGTATTTTGCTGCCTTACCGATGATTGCTGTATATCCAGAGAAGGTTTTCCCATCAATATGAAAAACCAGTTTGCCGGGCTTGTATCCGGAGAGAGTTTTTAATCCGCTGTAAATATAGGAACCCTTACCGGAGAACCTCTTAAGGGTCTCTTTCACATTGAAGACTGCCTCGCCATCAAAACCAATCCCTGCCATTAAAACAAAGTAACGGGTGGCAGGTGGCGAGTGATGAGTAGCTGTTATCCTGCCAAGAGATATTGTTTTCGGATCGCCTTTTATGGCAACTTCCAATGCGCTATCCACATCTTCAGGTATATTCAGCTCTTTTGCAAGAACATTTGTGGTTCCAAGAGGGAGAATTGCCATTGGAATTTCTGAACCTGCGATTCCATTTATTACTTCATTAAATGTCCCGTCACCGCCGGCTGCAACAATAAGAAAGGGTGATTTTTTCACAGTCTCCTGCGCAAGTTCCTTTGCATGCCCTCTTCGTTCAGTAAAAAGCATCTCAACACAGTATCCTCTCGATTTCAAGAAATAAGATGCCCTTTCGATCTTTCTGCTCGAAGCCCCTCTTGCTACAGGATTACAGATAAGGATGACTGAGGATTTCATCAATTGACTCTATACCTTTACAGGCAGAAACCTTGCTGATTATTAAGGGCTTTCTTTCAAGATATGCTATGAGATTTCTGATATCTACTCCTTCTTTTACGAAAAATACCCTTCCCCCGCTTTTGTTCCCTTTGTTTTTTATATGAGGTATTCTTATATATCCGAAGTCTCTTGATGCAACATAGCCTGTCGTGTAGTCAGGATCATCGGATATACATAACTCAGCGATCACATGATTACACGATGAAACCTTTGATGCAAGGATAATGGCCTCTTGAACAGTCTCGGTATTAATCCTATATCTCATGAGCTCTATTGAAAGCTGTTTACGTGCTGACTTGGTAATCCCAAGTCTCGAAACCCTTACTCCCCTTTCTTTGTCAGGCTCAAGACGTCTTCCATGTTCGGCTGTAATGAGAACAGCGCCTCTCATACTGTCTCTTTTGATTAACTCAAAAGCCTTATCTATTGCAATCTTCGATATCCCTGCTGCCCGAAGCAGATGTCCAGCTATTTTTCCCCCTTCTTGAGAAGTAGTATTCTCAATCGTCACAACAGGTAAGGCAGTAATTGTTTCAGGCTGCTGTTTGATATCTTCAATAGTAATGACGATTTTATCAGCTTTCCCCCTGGAATGATTCAATGCCCTTTCAATATATTTTTTAACAACGGTTTGAATCTCGGACTTCTTGTATAGTCCCTCCGCGCCAGAGATGTGAATTTTAGACATTTTTGAGTTTTGGGTTTTAAGTTTTAAGTTCGGACTTTTGACTTTTGACTTTTGACTTTTGACTGTCTTCGCTGCCCTCATTCTTATGCTCCATAGGTTCTTCATGCAAGTCTCGAAACACTGATTTTTGGTGCGCGTTTCCTCTGTATAGTAAGTTATATCGGCAAAAGAAGGAAAGATGTCATTTCGTGTAGATTTTTGAGTAAGGCAACAGGGAGAACAAAGGATTTGAAGCTGAAGAGCCTTGTAGGATAAATACTTATACCAACATCAGTCAAAATCTTACA
>DAITNM010000094.1:0-3669 GCA_036834585.1 Thermodesulfovibrionales bacterium
CCTTTCTTATTTGAATTTGTGAGTAATGTACACTGAGGTATCGAAAAATAAATTTATTTCCGCCACAGCGGATCAGACGAGTCTGACACAACATCTGCATTATGTAAATGCATTTGGGGGTTAATTAAGCAGCTAAAAAATATTGGTAAGACGTTCCGTTGCCTTACGGAGACGGATGGAGAGGATGCGCAACAACCCTCTCAGGAATTTTATTCCTGTGTGTGGATACTCTTGCATGAGAGTTTCTATTGCGTCATTTCTAAGGATAAGCATTGTTGTTTTTTCTACTGCTTCGACAGTTGCTGAGCGGTTATTCCTGTCAAAAATAGAGAGTTCTCCGACAAGCGCACCTTTCGTCAGTAAGGCTATGATTACCTGATTGCCTTTAAATTCAGTCTGCTTTTTGACCTCCAGTTTGCCGGAAATAACAAGCCCTACAAAATCGCCAGGGTCTTTTTCTTTAAACACAACCTCCCCTGAAGGATAAGTATTTAATTTAAAGTATGGAGCAATTTTTTCTATATCCTCATCATCAAGGAGAGAGAATATGATCTCCTCTCTGAGGTCCCTGAGAAGTTCCTTCACCTTTTTGTCTCCCATGTTGAAATTACCTTATTATAGCCTCTGTTACTTCTTTTCAAAAATATACTTACTGATTAACTCCTCAATATCAACAGTTGACTCTGTTTCCGAGAGTAAACCGTTCGGCTTGATGTACTCTTCTGATCCGCCTGGCGAAATCTTCACGTATTTGTCCCCGATAATCCCCTGTGTCCTGATGCTCGCAATAGAGTCATCCTGAATTTTTACGTCTGGATTAATGAGTAATTCAACAACTGCCAGGTCACTATCGAGGTTTATTTTCGCCACCTTCCCCACCGTAACACCTGCTATCTCAACTTCCGAACCCTCTTTAAGCCCCGATATATTGGTAAAGCGAGCTTTGACTGCATACTGCTTTGTTCCAAACAGTTCAACATCGCCCAGTTTAACTGAAATATAAGCCAGACACAAGAGTCCGACGATAATAAAAATTCCGACGGCTGTCTCAATGGTTATTCTGTTCATTTCCTAACCCTCCACTTGTTCACTTTCATAGATATATCCCATTGTTTTTTGCACAAATTCCCTGATTGCCGGGTTATCAGAAGTCTGAAAATCTTCAGGGGGCAAACAGTCCTGAACAACTCCGTTATGCATAAGCGCCACGTAATCCGCCAATTTCAAAATCTTGGGAACGTCGTGGCTTACGATAACGGCAGTGTAACTTAATTTTGTCTGTGTCCGAAAGAAGACACGATACATCTCATTACTCAGCGCAACATCCAATCCTGTTGTTGGTTCATCGAAAAATACTATCTTAGGATTCAAAACAATGGCTCTCGCAAGTCCAACCCTCTTTCTCATCCCTCCACTGAGCTGTGCCGGGTATTTATCATTACTCCCTTCGAGTTCCATCAGTTTCAACTTCTCATCCACAACTGTTTTTATTTCTTCCTCTTTCGCCTTTGTACGCTCCCTTAATGGAAGGGCTACATTATCAAAAACCGTCATGGAGTCAAAAAGTGCAGCATTCTGAAAGAGAACTCCAAAATTAGACCTGATTTCCTTCAACTCTTTCTTGCGAATTTTATTGACATCTTTTCCGTATACCAGAACTTTTCCACTGTCAGGTTTCACAAGGCCGAGAATATGCTTTATGATGAGGCTCTTTCCCTGTCCGCTCGCACCTACCACAACAGTTGTTTTCCCTTCAAATATTGAGAGGCTGATTCCTTTCAGAACATTCTGGGAACCAAACCGTTTTTTCACATCGATTAACTGAATAACTGGTTCTGGATTCATAAGAGCAGTGATGTTATAAAATAATCGGATACAAGGATTAATACAGAGGACAGGACAACAGCGCTTGTCGTCACCCTGCTCACACCCTCTGCACCGAATCCCCCTCTCCTTTCCATATGAACATAATAACCCTTTGCAGAACAGATCCAGACAACAAGGATACCGAAGCAAACGGATTTCACAAACCCCATATAGATATCACTGAATTCAACGTCCTTATACATACTTGAAAAAAAGGAACCTTCATTTGCACCCAGGAGTCCAACACCGATCATATAACCGCTGAAAATACCTACAACATCAAAGATAGCAGTAAGAAGAGGCATGGAGACAACAGATGCTATAAATTTAGGAGCCAGGATATATTTATGAGGATCGATAGCCATGCATTCCAGTGCGTCAATCTGTTCCGAGTTCCTCATGATGCCTATTTCTGCGCAGATTGCAGAACCGGCCCTCCCTGTTACCATAAGAGCTGTCAAAACAGGACCCAGTTCTCTTATAAGACTCAGGGCAACAGCAGATCCTAAAAGTCCTTCAGAGCTGAACTTGCGTAATGTGTTATATCCCTGAAGACTGATGACCATGCCGGTGAAGGCACCAGTAAAAATGATAACGAATATTGACAGAGCGCCTATGATATATATCTGCTTTGTAATGTTGGAAATCTTATAATAGGGAAATTTGATTATGTTTACAATTACAACGAAGAGAAATATTCCCATCCTGCCTGCCTGATTGACATAGTACAGGGAAATATCTCCAAATTTTTCAAAAAACCTCAGGATAGGCATATCACTTTATTTTCTCTTGAGCTCATTTATATTTCCCGCGGCTAAAACTGAATTAAATGTATTATATACTTAAAAGGCAGACTGTTGTAAATTCTTAATCATCTTTTCTGATAGTCTGCATCCCGGGTTTTCCGAGCTCAGAATCAGAAAGTGCTATTGCCCTCACCTGCAATCTTCTCGTAATATACATAAATCATGGAAATTAAGTTACTCAGGAAAATAGGCAGAAGGCTTCTCAAAGAAATTCCCTCTATGAGGCTCAAGCCGAAGACCGCTATTGGTATAGGTGCCGCAGGTGATACAACCTACCTTGTGGATAAAAGGGCTGAAGAGATTGTTATTTCCGGTCTTGAGAAATCTGGAGAAGCTCTGACGATTATTTCTGAAGAGATTGGTATAAAAGAAATAAAAGGCGGGGGGAAAAGGGTTCTTGTAGACCCTGTTGATGGTAGCAGGAATGCCATTTCAGGAATCCCTTTTTACTGTACATCCATTGCAGTTGCAAATGGAGATACACTGGGAGATATAGAATCTGCATATGTTGTAAATCTCATAAGCGGTGATGAATTCTGGGCAGAGAAAGGTAAAGGAGCATTCTTAAATGGTGAAAAGATTCATACCCAGATAGATGATGAACTTTATCTCATTGCATATGAGGCACAGCATCCTTCCAATGATATTCCGAAGATAACCCCCCTTCTCGTAAAATCGAGAAAGACCCGGTGCCTTGGCGCCACTGCACTTGATCTTGCATATCTTGCCTTTGGTGCAATCAGTATTTTTGTTACCCAATCCCTTTCGAGAAGCTTTGACTTTGCAAGTGGCTGGTTACTTGTAAGGGAAGCAGGCGGTATTTTTACTGATATAAAAGGAAATTCCATTGAGAATCTTGAAATCAACCTTAAGAGAAGTTCTTCCTTACTAGCAGCAGGGAATGAAAAACTTCACGAGAAGGCTTTGAGACTCCTAAGTAAATAAGTTCGATATATAAGCAGTCTGCCAGTCAATCATGAATCATGGATCGTGTCTT
>DAITNM010000095.1:0-1770 GCA_036834585.1 Thermodesulfovibrionales bacterium
CTGCCTCCGCAGGAATGACATATAAGATAAAGGTATTTATGGGACAGGACACTAGATATAAAAGATATTCAAAACGGCAGTTCCAGTGACATTACTCTCTGAAAACTTTTTCTGTGGATAGGGCAGGGGCCGTACATCTTTATCATGTCGAGATGTTCTTTTGTGGAATAACCTTTATTTTTTCCAAAATTATAGTTTGGATATTGACGATGGTAGTCCATCATAATCTTATCCCTTGTAACCTTTGCAACTATTGAGGCAGCAGCAACAGAGGAACTTTTATCTTCTGCTTTTATAAAGGACATTTGCCTTATTGGAATTGACGGGAGAGACAGGGCATCAATTATGAGTATATCAGGTGGTTGGGAAAGGCCTTTTACAGCATACTGCATGGCAAGTTTTGTTGACCTGAGGATGTTCAATCTGTCAATCTCCTCATGACTTACAATACCTATGCCGATGTCTTCAGAGATACGGAAGATCTCAGAGAAGAGGTGCTCCCTTTCCTTTTCAGGTACTTTCTTCGAATCTCTGAGCCCCTCAATTCTCACGCCTTTAGGAAGGACGACAGCTGCAGCAACAACCGGACCGGCCAAAGGTCCTCTTCCTGCCTCATCAATTCCGGCTATCTTTAGGAATCCTTTTTCCCTTAAGAGGTCGTCGTTTTGGTAGATGTCCATCCTTCTTTTTCCCTCTCCCTGACCTTTGCTGCCTTACCTTTTTTGCCTCTGAGATAATACAGCTTGGCTTTCCTTACACGACCTTTTTTCAGGACTTCTACCTTGTCGATAATAGGAGAATGGAGGGGAAAGATTCTTTCAACCCCTATGCCGAAGGACACTTTTCGCACCATAAAAGTCTCTCTTGTACCACCTCCCTTTCGGGCAATGACTATGCCCTCAAAGAGCTGGAGTCTCTCTTTGTCACCCTCAACAACCTTTACCGAGACCCTTATAGTGTCTCCAACATCAAAGTCTGTGATATTTCTCTTAAAGCTTTCTTCAACAGCACCGAGTAAGCTCATTGTGATTCCCTCCTTAACTCAGTTAGTAATCTATTGTCTTCATCGCTAAGACTGATATTTTTAAGAAGATCAGGTCTTCTCTCCAACGTGCGTCGCAAGGCCTCTTTTCGTCTCCATAGCCAGATCTCCCTGTGGTTTCCGGATAGTAAAACCACAGGTGCTGCCATATCCCTGAAGACCGGAGGCCTCGTATAATGAGGGTAATCAAGTATTCCGCTGGAGAAAGAGTCTTCCTCTGCAGAGCGTTCATCACCTAAAACGTCAGGGATCAATCTTGCGACAGCGTCTATTATAACTAAGGCAGCTAATTCTCCGCCAGTCAAAATATAATCTCCGATGGATATTTCGTCATCAACAAGGGCTGTCCTGACCCTTTCATCTATTGCTTCATATCTTCCACATAAAAATAAAAGTCTTCTGTTTTCCGCAGAAAGTTCCTCTGCCATCTTCTGGTTAAATATTTTACCTGCAGGGCTCAGCATAATCACTCTTCTTTCTGTCTTTTCAGGGCATATTGCTTCAATAGCAGCAAAAAATGGTTCAGGCTTCATAACCATACCGGCCCCTCCTCCATAGGGATAATCATCAACGGTTCTGTGTTTATCTTCCGTATAATCTCTAAGGTTATAGACGTTTATCTCGATGAGTTCTCTTTGAATAGCCCTCTTAAGGATTCCTGCGTTGAAATAAGCATGAAAGATATCTGGAAAAATTGTAATGATATCAGATTTCATAGTTACATATTA
>DAITNM010000095.1:1870-3661 GCA_036834585.1 Thermodesulfovibrionales bacterium
CATGAAAGATATCTGGAAAAATTGTAATGATATCAGATTTCATAGTTACATATTAGACTAATTTATTTATTTTTCAATAGGCTGTTGAAAATAAAAGTGGGAAGCAAGAATCTTACTTCCCACTTCCCTATTGTCATTTTAGGGGTGAGAGACAAAGCCTTTATATTTTATTTTTTATTCGAGGATTTCAAGAACACAACGCTTGCCTATTTTAGTTCCTGATGCGCTGAGTATTGTCCTCATTGCACGGGCAGTCTTTCCCTGCTTACCTATAACCTTTCCGAGATCGCTTTGGGCAACCCTGAGCTCAAAAACAGTTGTCTTTTCACCATCAACTTCGGTAACATTAACATCCTCAGGGTTGTCTACCAGAGCCTTAGCCATCTTTTCTACTAAGTCTTTCATCATTCTACCTCCATGCGAGTTTTGGACTGTCTATAGGCCAGCCCTTTGTATAAGCTTCTTAGCTATTACGGTAGGTTGTGCCCCACGCTGCAACCAAAATTTTGTTCTATCCAGATCAAGCTTAACTTCAGACGGTTCCTTCAGGGGATTGTATGTTCCAAGAATTTCAATGAAAGGCCCGTCTCTCCTTGCTCTGGAATCGGATACGATTATTCTGTAAAAAGGTCTTTTATGAGCGCCTAACCTTGTAAGTCTGATTTTGACCAAACCCTCACCTCCTTAAATTGTAGAAATTTTAATATATTTTGTGTAGAAAGTAAAGGGGAGATTGAAATATTAAAGATTTATTGTTTTAATTACAGAAGTTTATTGAGAATTTTAGGTAAAGAAAATAGTCTTTTATGAGTTTCCTTGTCGTAATAAGAAAGTCTATCAAGCCCTCTCTTTTTAAGCCTTTTATTAACGGTATCAGGAGACATCTTTTTAGGGCTGTATTTCAGTGAGCCAACAGTGAATGCCCAGGGTGAACTAAAACTTGGTATAAACTCATAGTAGAAATCTGATACAGGAAAGATTTCAGAGAGCTTTTTGAAAACTTCAGTTGAGATACTCCTCTTTAAGGTATAGTGAACTTCTGTGGCATGAGTAACAAATATTCCGTCAGGCTTCAATGCTTCTCGTACAGAAGAATAAAATTTTTTTGTATATAGCATCCGGGCAGGCCCTTTCTCATCAGGATCGCTAATATCAGCGATGATAACATCGAACAGAGCTCTTGTTCCCTTGATGTATTCTTTTGCATCAGCGAAGATCAACTCAACCCTGTCGTCATCAAAAGAGCCACAGTGCCATTTTTTGAGATACTTTTTACAGAGATGAATAAATTCTTCGTCAATATCGATCATGACAACCCTTTGAACAGTTGGGTGTTTCAGGACCTCTCTTATGGTTGCTCCCTCACCTCCACCGAGGATTAAGATATGTTCAGGATCTGGATGCGCAATCATGGAAGGATGCACGAGGGTTTCATGGTAGATGAATTCATCAGTTTCAGCAGACTGGATTTTATTATCGAGAATGACAATACGGCCAAAATTGTAGGTATCAAAAATTTCTACTTGCTGAAAACTTGTCTTTACAGACAGTACATGCCTCTTTACCATGTGATATATCCATTTGTATCTGCTCTCTTTGTCGATGAACCAGTTATTGCTAATATTTGAAATTTTCATAGAGCCTTTTAATTAACCCAAATAATGAAATTTAATAATGCAGATGTTGTGAAAAAATTTATTTTTCAATACCTTAGCGTATATTTTAGAAAGGCAGGACATAGTATTTGAGCGGATTTTTTTGCTGATATTCCATTGAGAATATTTCTAATAT
>DAITNM010000096.1:0-3570 GCA_036834585.1 Thermodesulfovibrionales bacterium
GACGGGTTTGATGTTGAAACAGCCTCTTCAGGCATGGAAGCCCTGAACCTGCTGAAGGCCTGGGATTTCGACCTTGTCATACTGGATCTGATACTGCCTGATATAAGCGGACAGGAGGTGCTGCACAGGTCTAAACAGATAAAGGCCTCAACGAACTTCATCGTCTTAACCGGTCACGCATCGTTGGACTCCGCGATAGAATGCCTGAAAAGCGGCGCCTCAGACTATCTTACAAAACCGCTAAACCCTGAAGAGTTCAAGATCATTGTAAACCGAAGCATTGAACAGAAGAGGCTATTTGAAGAAAATTCAGGACTAAAAAGGCTGATAAGGCTGTATGAACTCAGCACGGTGATATCGAACTGCCTCGATAAAGAGAGATTCCTCGCGGTAGTTCTTGATTCCATGTTACAGATAATTAACGGTAAAGTTGGAATATCGATATCGTATGACAGAGAACCTGTCAACTGGCAGCTTAAAGCCTTCAGGGCAACCGACGAAGAAACAGCAAAAAATCTGGCAGATGCCCTTATATCATACGTAAAACTGCCTGACTCCGAGACCGGACTGCCAGGTAGAAAGGATACTATGAACCTTGAATTAAAGACATTGGGCCTTACATATTCCGACATGGGTCCATTCCTGCTTGTGCCCATCAGTCAGAATGACAGTATAGCAGGATACCTGGCCATATTCAGCGAATTGAATGGCTCATATGACAATTCAGACATCGAAAATGCCTCATTCATTGCCAACCAGGCGACTCTCGCCCTGGAAAATATCCGGCTTTACAGCCTGGCCTCGGAGCTAACTTATATCGATGATCTAACAAAGCTCCACAATATAAGATACATGGATATCGCACTGGAAAATGAGATAAAGAGGGCAAAACGATTCAATGCACATCTCTGCTTCCTGTTTTTGGATATAGACTATTTTAAGGAGATTAACGACACCTTCGGCCACCAGGTTGGCAGCAAGGTACTTATTGAACTCGGACATATATTAAAAGAGATAGTGAGGGAAATCGACACTGTAGCCAGGTATGGCGGCGACGAGTTTACCATCTTACTTGTTGAGACAAACGCTGCAGGGGCAACTGTCATAGCAAACCGGCTGAGGGATATAGTTGAAAAACACACCTTCCAGACGCAAGAAGGGCTGTCTATAAGGCTCACTATTACCATAGGGATTGCAGCTTACCCTGAACAGGCCTCCTCAAAGGAAGAACTCCTGACAGCGGCGGACAAAGCAATGTACAAAGGAAAGAATACAACCAGAAACGTAGTCGTTCTTGCAGAGGAAAAAACAGATTAAGATGAAAATGCGAAAGAGATAAACCTTTCATCGTTAACCGAAAAGGGAAGTATCTGATAATACCCGTCCGGGTATAAATACCAAGTAAGTTTTCGCCAATCTCATAAGTAGATGTTTGAAAACAACTTGGTAAAAAATAGCCTTTGACAAAGGCTTGCCAGGGGAATAGAATATTTCTCGAAAGGATAGTATATAATGTTTGAGTTGTGTGAACAAAAATGTTCCCTGCCATTGGAAAGGGAGCGTGTCATAAGACTCATGATGTCTTTCAATGAACCCATGGTGGCCGCTCCGCGTCACCCTGTCCAGCAGACCCATGCCTACATCTGCACATTTAAAGAGGATGAAGGGCCCTCCGTCTACATTTACCTCTACCTAACGACAGAAAAGGTCGGGCTCATGTACAGGTATGTTGAAGAGTCATCCTCTGAAGGAAGCCCAACTGCAGAAGACGATGCTGTCCAGTTTGCGGAGGATATGGGTTTTCTGATGGATGATCTGAAATTTGATGAGCTCCTTCTATCGCAGCAGGAGAAACTCCTGGCTACTATCCCCCTGTTCACCCCTATAACACCGGATATTCAAGAAGAGATGCTGGAAGAAACAGTTGAAGTTGTGCCTGAAGAGCCGATTAAAGCTGACAAAGTTGTTGTCGAGGAAACAAAAGCTGTAGAGAAACAATCTATTGTGCCTGAAGAGCCCGTAAAAGCCACCGAAGCCGTTGTCGAAGAAACAGTTATGGAGGAACAACCTGAGGAGGGAAAGGAGTTGGAACAAAAGACTGAAGAAAAGATATGGGAACCAGAACGATTCCTCAGTAAATTCAGGATGAGGGCAGTTGCAGAGAGACTGAAAAAGAATAAAGTATGAAAGACAAAATATAAGATTATGCT
The DNA here is from genome assembly GCA_036834585.1 of Thermodesulfovibrionales bacterium. Taxonomy (GTDB): domain Bacteria; phylum Nitrospirota; class Thermodesulfovibrionia; order Thermodesulfovibrionales; family SM23-35; genus JACAEY01. The sequence continues at coordinate 2,211 of DAITNM010000096.1, forward strand.
TCATAAATCGTGGCTCACAGTAACTCAGGAGGTTTGAATGAAAAAGGGTTTAGCAATCTTGTCGCTTTTATTCTTGATGCAGGGATGTGCCGCAAGCCAGGCAAACAAAGATAAATCAATGATCCACTACCAACTGGGGGTATCATACCTGAACGAGGGGGACAGCACCTCCGCCCTGAGGGAACTGCTTGAGGCCGAGAAATATTCTAAGGACGATCCAAGACTGTTCAATGCCCTCGGACTTTCTTACCGTCAGAAAGGTGAGATAGATTTATCCATGCAGCAGTTCAAAAAGGCCCTTTTGCTTGATCCAAAGTTTTCAGAGGCCAGAAATAACCTGGGGACTATATATCTAGAAAAAAAGATGTGGGAAAACGCCATAGAAGAGTTCACAAAGGCATGTGCGGACCTTCTCTACTCGACCCCTGAATATTCTTACACGAATATGGGATGGGCATACTTCAAAAAAGGTGACCCTATTAAGGCAATAGATAGCTATAAAAAGGCAATAGAAAAGAACTCCAGGTACCCGAAGGCCTACCACGACCTTGGACTGGTCTACTTCTCCCTGGATAAAACAGACAGCGCTATTAATGAGTACAAGACCGCAATCAGATTATTTCCTAACTACATTGATGCCCATTACGACCTTGGACTGGCCTATATTAAGCTCAACAAAAAAAGTGATGCACAGGATGCCTTTAAAGAGGTTGTCAGGATTGCTCCGGACTCCGAGACAGGGAGGAACGCTCAGAATTATATAGACCTTCTTGTGAAATAAAGAAGCGTTGAAAGATTGGGGAATTGGTTTGTGTCACGGGGAGCCCTGCGCTAACGTCAAACGCTACTACAATAAAGGAGTACACAATGGATGGCCTTGGAGAATATCTTAAAAAAGAGCGGGAGAAAAAAGGGATAACCCTCGAAGAGGCTGCAAAGGTCACCAGGATCAGAAAGGCCTACCTTCTAGCCATCGAAGATGGTGACATCGGGATGCAGTCTCCCGTTTTTATAAAGGGTTTTCTAAAATCTTACGCAGAATTTTTAGGCCTCGACAGCGCTGATGTCATAGAAAAATATAATTACATCCTGAATGAAAAAAAGGATCAGGTCGGAGAAGAAAAGGGTTTTGAACTTGAACCTGTCAGTACTCGCCGCAGACATCTGATTCCTGCGGTATTAGTCCTGGCCTTGGTTACTGCAATATATCTCCTGACAACCTCTGAAAAACCAGATACAACTCCGGCAGAGGTTCAAGAGAGCTCAAATGTTGATCTTCCCGAGCAGAAACCTGTTTTATCAAACACCACTCCAGTTACTCCAGTTACTCCAGTTACTCCAGTTACTCCAGTTACTCCAG
>DAITNM010000097.1:0-3546 GCA_036834585.1 Thermodesulfovibrionales bacterium
TGATCCCCTACAAAGATGATAACCCGACGAGCACTATTCCCTATGTTACCGTCGGTATTATCGTGCTGAATATGCTTGTATTTTTGTATGAAATTTCGTCTCCGCCAGGCATGGAAAAGATCGCCTATACTTACGGCGCCATTCCACAATACATCCTGACTTTTGACAAAGTCCAGCCTATCCATCCAGCACTGACGATCTTTTCTGCCATGTTCATGCATGGAGGAATTTTCCATATTGCAGGGAATATGCTGTATTTATGGATATTCGGTAACAACATCGAAGATAAAATGGGGCATATACGGTTTATCTTCTTCTATCTCTTCTGCGGGATTACTGCTGCATATGCTCACGCCATAACAGACCCCAATTCTCATGTGCCCATGATTGGAGCAAGCGGCGCTATATCAGGGGTAATCGGGGCCTATCTGCTCCTTTTCCCAAGAGCAATGGTGCACACCCTCATATTTTTAGGTTTCTTTGTGACTGTAGTAAAGATTCCCGCGCTTATTGTCATAGGTTTCTGGATTTTCATCCAGTTTGTTAACGGATTGGTTAGCTCAGGCATTGCGAGGGAGGGGGGAGTCGCGTGGTTTGCTCATATAGGAGGATTCCTTGCTGGTCTCCTGACGATAAAACTCTGGTTGCCAAGGAGGGTAAAGAGATGGTAGCAGTATGCCCCGGCTGCCGGACAAGGCTTAAAATTACTAAAGCAAAACACTCACTAAACGCATGGATATTTAAATGCCCCCAATGCTGCATGCTCTTTGTTTTAAAAAAATCTTTAACCCAAACAGAAAAGAGAATCAATCAAGGAAAAATCCTCGTTGCACATTCAGATCAAGCTGTCATGGATAAAATAACTTCTCTTTTAGATAAGAACGGTTATCAGGCGGTTACTTCTTCTGACGGGATCACAGCAATCCTCAAAGTAATAAAGGAGTCCCCCTTTCTTGTTGTTATTGAAAGAAACCTTCCTAAAATAAACGGCTTCGAGGTATACAGGAGGGTCAAAAAAAAGACCAACATGAAGGAGGTAAAATTTATATTCGTATCCTCAAAACATGAAAAGATAAAAGGCGAGGCTCTATTTTTTGACGATGCGCACTGTTTTATAGAAGACAATCTCATATCGGAAGTCCTTATAGGTAAAGTTAACGAATTACGAAGCATGAACTAACCCAGATTATTCACCACTCATGAAGGAGCAGAGCAGATGCAGTATCATCGCTCATTCTCGGTACGCTTCTGCGTACCTCCGAGGTACAGAGTGTCAGCCGCCTTGGGGCGGTGAACACTCTGTAAAGCCGCTCCGACGAAAACAGCCAATATTTTTAAAAAATAGAAGATATTTATAAATATATGGAAATATTGATAGATTTTCATAATTATTGGTCGTTTGGAATCCTTGCTTTACCTCATCCTTCATAAAGTATATTATTAGCACTCTCTTTTGTTGAGTGCTAATAAACCTCAAAACCCTAATTAAAAAAATCTATTAAAGAAAGGAGCGATGGATATGAAATTCAAACCGTTAAGAGACAGGGTATTTGTTAAGTATTCTTCGGAAGAAGAAATGACATCAGGAGGTCTTTACATCCCTGATACGGCTAAGGAAAAACCTCAGAAGGGAACCATTGTGGCAGTTGGATCCGGGAAGGTAACGGATGACGGCAAACGTCAACCCCTGGAGGTGAAAGTCGGGGATACGATACTTTTTGACAAGTATTCAGGCTCAAAGATAAGGCTTGATGAAGAGGATTACCTCATTATCAGGGAAGAAGATATCTTAGGAATCCTTGAAGGATAAAAATTTTATACATATGAGGAGGATTACAAATGCCAGCTAAACAGCTTATTTTTGATGAAGCAGCAAGAAATGCAATACTCAGAGGAGTAAGTATGCTTGCTGATGCAGTAAAGGCAACACTCGGCCCGAAGGGAAGGAATGCGATACTCGATAAAAAATTTGGTGCTCCCACCATAACAAAAGATGGGGTTACCGTTGCGAAGGAAATTGAGCTGAGGGACCCCTGGGAAAATATGGGTGCTCAACTTGTAAGAGAGGTTGCTTCAAAGACATCCGATGTGGCGGGTGATGGAACAACAACGGCAACGGTCCTTGCACATGCTCTTTACAGAGAAGGCATCAAAAACGTTGCTGCAGGTGCAAACCCGATGGACCTCAAGAGGGGGATCGATAAGGCAGTAGAGATAATTATCGAAGAACTCAAAAAGCTCAGCAAACCGGTTCAGGAAAAGAAAGAGATTGCTCAGGTCGGCACCATCTCAGCAAACAACGACGCATCTATCGGAGAGCTCATTGCGGAGGCTATGGACAAAGTCGGTAAGGACGGTGTAATAACTGTTGAAGAAGCAAAGAGTATGCAGACAACCCTTGATATTGTCGAGGGCATGCAGTTTGACAGGGGTTACATCTCACCCTATTTTATAACCGATCCTGAGAGAATGGAATGCATCCTTGAAGACGTGTTTATTCTCATCCATGAAAAAAAGATATCAAGCATGAAAGATTTACTCCCTATACTCGAGCAGATTGCAAAGATGGGGAAACCGCTCCTCATCATTGCAGAAGAAGTAGAGGGTGAAGCCCTTGCAACACTCGTAGTGAATAAGCTCCGTGGAACCATTCAGGTAAGCGCGGTAAAAGCACCAGGGTTTGGCGAAAGGCGTAAGGCAATGCTCGAAGATATCGCAGTCCTAACAGGTGGCACAATGATATCAGAAGACATCGGCATAAAGCTCGAAAACATAAAAATTACCGACCTTGGAAGAGCGAAGAAGATCAACATAGATAAAGAAAATACGACGATCGTTGAAGGGGCAGGAGATCCTGCAAAGATTCAGGGCAGGGTAAAGCAGATCAAAACCCAGATCGACGAGACAACCTCTGACTACGACAGGGAAAAGCTTCAGGAAAGGTTGGCAAAGCTTGTTGGTGGCGTTGCTGTCATCAATGTTGGTGCGGCTACAGAAACAGAGATGAAGGAAAAGAAGGCACGCGTTGAAGATGCGCTGAACGCAACAAGGGCTGCTGTTGAAGAGGGTATCGTTCCAGGTGGAGGTGTTGCATTTCTGAGATGTCTTCCTGCACTCAAAGCACTTAAACTCGAAGGAGACCAGCAGGTAGGTATCGAGATTGTAAGAAAGGCACTTGAGGAACCAATCAAACAGATCGTCAATAATGCAGGCCTCGAGGGTTCTGTGGTAGTCGAAAAGGTAAAACACTCAAAAGAAGTAAATTATGGATTTGATGCAGATAAGGAAGAATACGTAGACATGATAAAGGCAGGGATTATTGATCCCACAAAGGTTACACGATATGCCCTCCAGAATGCTTCATCCGTGGCAGCTTTGATGCTGATGACCGCTGTTATGGTCACTGACTTTCCTGAAGAGGAAAAGGCTCCGAAGATGCCTGGCGGTATGGGTGGAGAAATGTACTAAAGAAGTAAAGATTAAGAAGTTCATAAAAAGGGGCATATTCCGAATACGCCCCTTTTTATTTCATCGTTATCGGACTTA
>DAITNM010000098.1:0-3527 GCA_036834585.1 Thermodesulfovibrionales bacterium
ACCTCATCATAAAATTCTTTACCAACACTAAACTCAATCACAAGTGCAATAAGGTTCGCGGGAACACTTAATTCTTTGAGTCTCATTATATCCTTTTCAGTCGTAACAATCCAGTCGGCACCGCTTCTTTTAGAGTGCTCTACAATCTTCTCTATATCTTTTGGAGCATACCTGTAATGGTCCCTGTAAGATTTAAACCCCTTTAAATTAATACCTGCTAACAAAAGAGTTTCTTTGAAAGATCCTGGATTCCCTATACCGGAAAATACAAAAAATCTCTTCCCCTTTGCCCATTCCAAGGGAAAGATTTCACCGCGTGCTGACAGAAATTGTAAAGGTCTGTGCTCTGCAAAAAAAACAGGTGCTTTTTTATTGTATTTTCTTATTTCTTTAATCAGCCTTCTAAATTCTGATTTCCCATGGGTCATAGACTGACTTATGTCACCCCCTCCCTTACCCTCCCCCCTCGAGGGGGAGGGGTAGGTGGGAGGGGCTGTTGACTGCCCATGAACCGTAGATTGACTGCTGAGCATATTCGTTTTTGTTATTACCACAATGTCCGCTCTGCCTATTGCACGCAAAGGCTCTCTTAATGGCCCAACCGGCAGGAGCCTTTTATTCCCGAAAGGATTCGTACCATCTATGAGCATAAGATCTTTGTCTCTGAAAAGTTTCCAGTGCTGAAAACCATCATCGAGGATGAAAAGAATTTCAGATTTCAGATTTGAGATTTCAGATTTGAGATTTTCAATTGCAAGTATGCCTGCGTCATATCTGTTTTCGCCTTTTACAATTGGTACGCCTTTTAATTTTTCAGCCATGATTATTGGTTCATCACCAGCATCTTCTTCACTCAGAAGAGGCCCCTCACCTTTGCTCACAAAACAAGGGCCCTTTATCTTTCCCTTATACCCTCTTGTTAAGATAACCGGGACAAATCCTCGTCTCTTAGCTTCCTCTGCAATCGCAATCGTGGCAGGTGTTTTACCTGTCCCGCCAACTGTGATATTGCCGATGCTGATAACTTTGAAGGGAAGTTTTTTCTGATTCTTCAGGTCGTTATATTTTTTAATTGAATAACCAATATAGTAGAGACCTTCTATGAGGTTCATATCTTTTAACCTTTCTTAACGCTATTCATTTTCCCTTCAATTATATCCTAAAAGAGATATAAACCTGTTCAAGCCGTTGAATTGTGCTATACTGCAAAATACTCAGATAGTGCAAATCTGAATGCCTAAAATAATTATCCGTGATATGCAGGAAGATGATATCCCTGCCATATTGAAAATTGAACAGATTTCCTTCACGACTCCCTGGTCAGAACAGGATTTTCTCAATGAAATATACAAAAAGAATGTATTATCAAAAGTTGCCATGTTTGAGGGAAACATTATCGGGCACATCTGTGTGAATCACCATGCCCATGAATCCCATATCCTGAACCTCGCTGTGCATCCAGATTTCAGGAGGCAGGGCGTTGCAACGATACTGATGGAAGACGCAATAGGGGAATTGAAAAAAAGAGGATGCGCTTTTATGCATCTTAAAGTCAGGATTTCAAATACCGGTGCACAGAAATTTTATGAACTGCTTGGGTTCAAGGTTGAGGGCATCAGGAAAAAATTCTATGGCAATCCGGATGAAGATGCCCTGCTTATGATGCGAAGGCTCTGAATGTCTCTCAAAGATTTCTTTCACCGGCCATTGCCTGTCATTTCGATCCTTTCTCTCAATCATTCTGACCTCGAATTTATTTCAGGGGAGAAATCTTTTCTTCAAGACATTAAGAGCGCACATCCGAAAAAAGGTATAATGTAAGCTCATAAATCATTTGGTAATGCTATGGAAAAAAGGGGGAAGAAAGTAAGTCCAACACCATCGCAGCAAGGGCGCGAGGACATCCGCACCGGGCTGAGCGTAGAAGCGATCAAGCAATCCGTGCTTGATAATCTCTACTTTCACCTCGCTAAGGTTCCTCATACCGCAACACTAAACGACTGGTATATGGCACTTGCCTATACAGTCCGGGACAGGATGATACAACGATGGATCAAAACACTCCGGAACTTTACAGAAGATCTGACAGTCATTGCCTACTTGTCTTCCGAGTTTCTCGTTGGACCACAACTCGGAATCAACCTCATCAACCTCGACATCTATGAAGAGGTATTTCAGGCTGTAAAAGAGTTAGGTCTTCATTTACACGAATTAACCGAGCAAGAGAAAGAACCCGGGCTTGGTAACGGTAGCCTTGGGAGGCTTGCAGCCTGCTACTTGGATTCACTTGCAAGGCTTGAGATTCCTGCAATAGGGTATGGGATCCGTTATGAGTTTGGCCCTTTTGAACAAGAGATTCGGGATGGCTGGCAAATTGCAATGACTGAAAAGTGGCTTCGACCTGGTAATCCCTGGGAGATTCCACGCCCAGAGATCACCTACAATGTAAGTCTCGGCGGCCACACCGACTCGTATTATGACGAGCAGGACTATTTCCGGGTGCGCTGGACTCCCAAGTTTTCCATTAAGGGGATTGCGCATGATTTCCCGGTATCCGGATATAGAGTTGGCATAACAAACCTGTTGCGTCTCTGGAAATCCGAGGCCATCGAATCCTTTGAATTCGAAGCCTTCAATACAGGTGACTACTTCGGCGCAGTCAACGAGAAGATTGCCTCAGAATCAATCAGCAAGATTCTTTATCCCGATGATGAGCCATACGCTGGCAAACAATTACGGCTTGCCCAGCAGTATTTCTTTGTGTCTTGCTCCCTCCAGGACATGATACGCCTGCACCTCTTGCGTTGGAAAAGTATCGATAGCTTCTCAACTTCCTTTGCAGTGCACCTGAATGATTCTGATCCTGCAATCGCCGTGGCGGAACTAATGAGACTCCTTGTGGATGAACATCTGGTGAACTGGGAAAAAGCATGGTATATTACACAGAACACCTTTTCATATACAAACCATGCTGTTTTACCTGAAACCCTCGAAAAGTGGCCTCTTCCCCTCTTCGCAGGCATCCTCCCGAGACATCTTGAAATTATCTATGAGATAAACCGGCGCTTCCTTGATGAGATATGCTTAAAGTATCCTGATGATAATGATAAGCTCTCCCGTATCTCTCTCATCGATGAGAGAGATCAGAAATATATCCGCATGGCATACCTTGCCAGCTTGGGAAGCCATGTAATCAACGGTGTTTCAGAAATCCACTCGGAGCTGCTCAAGGAGACCTTACTCCCCGACCTTTATGAAATATATCCTGAGAGGTTTCTCAACGTGACCAACGGAGTGACACCAAGGCGCTGGGTTGTACTCAGTAATCCAAGGCTCGCTGACCTCATCACGAATACAATCGGAGACCGCTGGATCAGTCAAATAGAAGAACTTAAACACCTTGAACCCTTTGCCGATGATACAGACTTTATAAAAAAGTGGCAACAGGTAAAGTATGATAACAAACGTGATCTCGCCGGGATCATTCATGACCGAACCGGAATTTCCGTGAATCCTGATACGCTCTT
>DAITNM010000099.1:0-3509 GCA_036834585.1 Thermodesulfovibrionales bacterium
ATAGCGTCCCCAACGGGATTTGAACCCGTGTTACCGCCTTGAAAGGGCGATGTCCTAGGCCGTACTAGACGATGGGGACAAACGCTCCAAAAAGTCTGCGACTTTTCGGAGACCTCTGTTTATGGTGAGCCGCGTTGGGTTCGAACCAACCACACCCGCCTTAAAAGGGCGGTGCTCTACCAACTGAGCTAGCGGCCCAAAAATATTTTTACTTTACCTGTTAGATAATTTTCTTGTCAAATATCAGGAGAGCCTTTTTTTGTATATGGTAGGAGGCCACCGGACAAGAGGATATCCTTTTCTCTTTCGTTGAAATCCGAAGACACCTCAAAGGAATAATTTTTTGTCACATTATAAATTTTATAAGACTGATTTCCTTTTAATGGCCTTTTTATGTCCTCTAAAAGAAGTCTATCACCTTTTTCGATCTTTTCATAATCTTCAGATTTTGAGAACTTGAGAGGCAAAATGCCGAAGTTAATCAGATTGGATCTGTGTATTCGTGCATAGGATTTTGCAATTACTGCATGAATTCCTAAGTACATTGGAGCAATTGCAGCATGTTCCCTTGATGAGCCCTGTCCATAATTATCGCCCCCGATGATAACTCCTCCGCCCTTTTGCTTTACTTCCCCTGCCCTTTTGCTGAATGTATTGTCAAGATGGGAAAAGACAAAATCTGACAAGGCGGGTATGTTTGAACGTAGCGGAAGTATTGAAGCCCCCGCAGGCATTATGTCATCTGTTGTGATATTATCTAAAAGCTTAATGAGTACTTCCGCCTCTATCTTTTCCGGAAGGGGTCCCTTAACAGGCACGTCTTTTATATTTGGCCCTTTTACAATTTCTATTTTCTTTGCGCCTTTTTTTGGTGAAATGAGTAGATTATCATTTATGAGATAACTTGATGGTTCTTTATGTTCTTTCAAAGTGATACCAGCATTGCGTGGATCAACAATCTTACCCTTTATAGCAAATACAACACATGAAACAGGACTTGCAAGATACACGAAGGCATCTTTATTGCCGCTGCGTCCCTTAAAATTTCTGTTATAAGACCTGATGGATATCTGACCTGTCCCGGGAGAGCCACCCATGCCGATGCAAGGTCCGCAGGAAGACTCCAGTATCCTTGCTCCTGCTGCGATCATGTCAGCCACAAGCCCTTTACGTGAGAGCATTTCATAAACCTGTTTTGAACCTGGATTTATCAGAAGGCTTACTCCCTCCGTAACAGAATTTTCCTTTAGAATAGAGGCAACGGATTGCATTAGCTTGTATGATGAATTCGTGCAGCTTCCGATGCAGACCTGGTCTACTTTTGTACCAGAAAGTTCCCTGACAGGGACAACATTATCAGGGCTGTGAGGTTTTGCAATCAGGGGTTCAATAGAATTCAGGTCTATTTCGAGAATATCACTATATTCAGCATCCTTATCAGCATGAAGCTCAATCCAGCTATCTCCTCTTTTCTGTGCCTTAAGATAATATCTTGTTCTTTCGTCGCTCGGAAAGATGGATGTCGTTGCTCCTAATTCAGCGCCCATGTTCGTAATAGTAGCCCGCTCTGTGACACTCAAATCTTTTATACCTGGGCCGCTATATTCAAGAATCTTCCCTACTCCTCCTTTTACAGTGAGCCTTCTGAGGATCTCCAACACCACATCCATTGCTGTAACCCAGGGTCTGTTCAGTTTGCCGATGAGCTTTATGAGCATAACTTTTGGCATAGTAAGTTCAAAAGGAGCCCCTGCCATAACAGTTGCAGCATCAAGTCCTCCAACACCTATTGCTATCATGCCCATTCCCCCGCCTGTCGGTGTGTGACTGTCTGTGCCGAGGGCAACTTTCCCTGGAGAAGCAAATCTCTCGAGGTGGACCTGATGGCTTATACCATTGCCTGGCTTAGAAAAATACGCTCCATATCGGGCTGCAGCTGTCTGAAGGAAGAGGTGGTCATCAGGGTTCATGAAATTTGACTGGATCATGTTGTGGTCAACATAAGAGACAGCAAGAGGCACTTTTACTTCATCAACTCCTATTGCTTCGAACTGAAGCCATGCCATAGTACCTGTTGCATCCTGGGTATATACCTGGTCTACTCTTAACCCAACAGGCTTGCCCGGTTCTATTTCACCATACACCCTGTGTGCTTCGAATATTTTCTCTACAATGTTCTTCCCCACAATATAAAAATTTAACATATATGGAGCAGTCAAATCTTCCCTGACACCTTGAGATAAAAACGTAAATATGTAAGAATATAAGACAAATTTAGAAAAAATCAGGATTCAGAGGCCCCCAATGCATTTCTTTAAGTATCACAGGAACGAATTATTTGCCGAGGATGTCGCTGTAAAAGCACTTGCGGAGAAATATGGTACACCTCTTTATGTTTACAGCTACAACACACTTCTGAGACATTTTCGGGCATATTCGGATGCATTCAATGATTATCCTCATATCATATGTTTTGCCCTTAAGGCTAATCCCAATATTTCAATCCTTAGACTTTTTGCTAAATATGGAGGGGGAGCTGATATCGTCTCAGGTGGAGAACTCTATAAGGCATTAAAAGCAGGGATACCTTCTCAGAAGATAGTTTATGCCGGTGTTGGAAAGACAGAGGAGGAGATACATCTTTCACTGAGGTCGAAAATCCTGATGTTCAATGTAGAATCTGAGGATGAGCTCAGGGAGATAAACAGGATTGCAGGTATCATGAGAAGAAAAGCTCCTGTTGCTCTCCGGATTAATCCTGACATTGATCCTGAGACACATCCATATATAGCAACGGGACTTAAAAGACATAAGTTTGGCATACCCATAGAAGATGCTGTGGAACATTATAGGATTGCATCAAGCCTGAAAAACATCAAGGTTATCGGAATCCATAAACATATAGGCTCACAGATAACAAAGGTCTCTCCCTTTGTTGATGCCCTGAGGAGCATACTTCTTCTTATGGATAAACTCAATGCTGAGGGGCTCAGTATACAGTACCTCGACATCGGGGGAGGATTGGGTATATCTTACAAAGATGAGGAGCCACCTGTGCCTGAGGACCTTGCAAGAAATCTCATCCCCTTACTTAAAGGAAGAAAGCTTACCCTGATAGTAGAACCAGGCAGGTCCATTGTTGGTAATGCAGGCATTCTCGTTACAAGAGTGCTTTATCTGAAGAAAGGCGAGGAAAAGGAATTTGCGATTGTGGATGCAGGGATGAACGACCTGATACGGCCGTCCCTTTATAGTGCTTACCATCGCATTCTTCCAGTTATCAGGAAACAGAGGAGCGCTGTACTGTACGATGTTGTTGGACCAATATGTGAATCAGGTGACTTTCTTGCAAAAGAGAGAGAATTAAAGGAGGTAAAGCGAGGAGAGTATCTCGCAGTGATGGGTGCAGGTGCCTATGGATTTTCTATGAGTTCAAATTACAACTGCCGTCCAAAGGCTGCAGAGGTAATGGTCAAAGACAGAGAGCATTTTCTGATAAGGGAACGGGA
>DAITNM010000100.1:0-1558 GCA_036834585.1 Thermodesulfovibrionales bacterium
CAGGCTCAGTCTTTTCTTTGGATATATATACCATTTGATCACTTTCCTCATTCTTCTTTATGCCATCCATTTAAAAGATGACATACAGCATGTGGCAGGTTTCATTTATGCAGGAAGCTCCTTAGGGGTTGTATTTGCAGGGGATCTCCTTTCTCTGTTTCTCTTCTGGGAAATGATGACTTTTAGCGCTGTAGTTTTGGTCTGGTCAAACAAGACAAAGAAATCAATTGCTGCTGGATTCAGATACCTCCTTGTTCATATCACAGGAGGTCTTTGCCTTCTGGCAGGTATTATCCTTTATGTGATGAATACCGGTTCTATTGAATTCGGGTATATCGGGTTAAAGGACCTGGCGACCCTTCTTATTTTTATTGGATTTGGTATCAATTGTGCCTGGCCTGGCCTCCATCCATGGCTTCCAGACGCCTACCCAGAGTCAACAATAACTGGTGCTATATTCATGTGGACTTTTACAACCAAGACCGCTGTCTATGTCCTGGCAAGGTCTTTCCCGGGTACTGAAGCTCTCATATGGATTGGTGCAATCATGACTGTATTCCCCATCTTTTTTGCCGTCATCGAGAACAATCTCAGGAGAGTCCTTTCCTACAGCCTGATCAATCAGGTGGGGTACATGGTCTGTGGAATAGGAATAGGCACACAACTGTCTATCAATGGAACCGTCTCCCACGTCTTCTGTCATATCCTGTACAAGGGTCTTCTCGTCATGTCTATGGGCGCTGTTATGTATCGGACAGGAAAGATCAATTGCACGGATCTGGGAGGATTATACAAAAGTATGCCCTTAACAACCATATTCTGCATAATTGGAGCTGCATCAATCTCCGGTTTTCCACTTTTCAGTGGTTTCATCAGTAAATCAATGGTTGTGGAAGCATCTGCATTAGGGGGTATGAGTATCATATGGCTTCTTCTCATGTTTGCCTCAGTAGGAGTATTGGAACATGCAGGCATAAAAGTGCCTTACTACGCCTTTTTCTCCCATGACTCAGGAATCCGGACCAAGGAAGCTCCTCTCAATATGCTCCTTGCTATGGGAATAGCTGCTTTTTTATGCATTTTCATAGGTGTGTTTCCTGGACCTTTATATAGTCTTTTACCATATCCTGTAGATTTTGAGCCATACACACCATTTCATGTGGTGGGCATGAGTCAACTCCTTTTCTTTGGTGCATTTGCTTATTTACTCCTCGTACTCTCAGGAATCTTCCCGGCGGAAATAAGGGCTGTTAATCTGGACTTTGACTGGTTCTATAGAAAAGGTGCAGTGGTCTTCATGAGGTTCTGTGAGGGTCTGAATAAATTAAGGATCAGAGTGCAAGGTTTACTGACTAAATTCGTAGATGAAACCGCAAAGCATGGACTTGACCCGCTTTTTATTCCGATATTGGCATTTAACTATATACAGCTAAAGATTGCCCAGGTATTTTTCAAAGATAAAGCCAAGGAATATGAGTTTAAATTAAGGAAGATGCAGAGACTGAGCGAGACTGGAATAACTTATAGTGTGGATGTGCCACGAAGACCTATTGGCTTT
>DAITNM010000100.1:1658-3458 GCA_036834585.1 Thermodesulfovibrionales bacterium
CCAGCCCAATGGCAAACCATGCATTTTCCCGTTTCATCATCTTAATCACCTCCTTCTTTTGCGTTCGTGACAATCATTTCATACCTTGGTTTGAATATAAACAGTATTTGTTTCTTTGTCAAGTAAAAATAAAACTACTAATAAGGTAAAGATAACAAGAATAAACAGCACACCCAAGTATTGGATTATACAAAAAGATTTAAATTTACAATAATAACAATAAGTTAAACAGCTTTAAACATTATCTGTGTGGAGTTCATTTCATAGTAAAATTGTTATAGCAAAATTAAAAAAACAAATAATGTTTATTATAGTAAAGCCTTTAATGTTTTAAATTAACCCTTATTATAGTGTAAAATATAAAAAACACTTTTTGTTTGACCTAATCAAACAAAAAGTGTTTAAATATTAAAAGGGTAAAATGAGCCTTTTTTATAGAAATTATTGATAAACCTATTAGAATCATACAAGGGGTTTTGTGCCCCTCCATCATCACCATGGCAAACCATCGGGGAAAATACCTTCTTGGTAAAGAGTAAATAGGAAATTAGAATTATAAAAATAGAAGAAAAAATTAAGATAATCAAACAAATAGGATCGTATTTTCACATCTTGCCTCAAAATTCAACAGCATACATATGCGTTAAAAGTTGGTATGTACCTTGCTACAAATCTACATGAGTTTGTTAAAATTAATAATGAACTCATTTATTCATTTAAATGGAGGTTTATTTCACAGAGAAAGAAATAAAGCATGGAAAAATTAAAAGGTAACAAGAAAAAAGATATGAAATGCTGGGAATTTTTCAAATGTGAAGAGACAACATGTCCGGTATTCAGATCAAAGGACCGCAGATGCTGGTTGTATTCAGGAACTCATTGCAGAGGGCAAATTCAAGGGCAATTTTTGGAAAAGATGGAGATATGCCTTGATTGTGCACCTTTCAAATCGAATATAGATATTTCTTCACTGAGAGATACTCTCAACATCATAAATATACAATTTAAGGAATATAAAAAGATTGTTAATGAAGCAGATGCGGAAATAAGAGACATAAGTGAGGAGTTAGCCTTAGGGATATCCGAGGTCTTTGAAGCATTAAGAAAGATTTCCTCAGGAGAAAATAAAGTAAAGTTAAATGAACAATCGACGATTGAGATCATTAGTAAGTTAAAAAGCTTAGTGAATCTTACTGCTAAGGAAATTCGTGAGTCTGAGAAAACAATGCGTTTTACACAGTTTGCTTTGGATCATACCGCAGACGCTGCCTTCTGGATGACATCAGATGCTCGATTTATTTACGTTAATGAAGCAGCTTGTCAGTCGCTTGGATACTCACGAAAAGAATTGCTTTCAATGAATGTCAATGACATTGATCCCAAGTTTCGGAAAAAGGCATGGGCAGAACACTGGCAAGATCTCAAGAAACGAAAATCCTTTACATTCGAATCTCACCATAAAGCCAAAGATGGAAGAGTTTTTCCGGTCGAGGTAATGGTCAATTATTTAAAATTTGAAGGCAATGACTATAACTGCGCTTTTGCCAGAGATATTACTAAACGCAAGGAAATTGAAAATGCGCTTGAAAAATCAGAACAGACATTTCGTGCAATCAGTAGCGCAGCTGTTAATGCTATTATCGTGATGGATAACTATGGCAAAGTATCCTACTGGAATCCTGCAGCAGAAAAAATATTCGGTTATACGAGTGAAGAGGCAATCGGGAAGGAATTACATCTGTTTATTGCTCCACGCAAGTACCGTGACGCATACAAAAGAGGATTCGGCAGATTCAAACA
>DAITNM010000101.1:0-354 GCA_036834585.1 Thermodesulfovibrionales bacterium
AAATGAAGGTCTCCCCTCCTTTCCCCAAAAAAAGGCCGGACTTACCAAAGGTTCATCCTTTGGCAGTTCGGCCAAAAATGAAAACTACGTACAACCAGCGGCACATCGGCTTCACCTCCAAGTTCAATACACCGCTTCCCGTGCCTCTCTAACGGAGGCTTTTGGGAGTTGTCGTAAAACAGCTATTTAAAAATTAGTAATTCAATCTTTTTGGATTTTTGATATTTTTTAACTCTCGAAAGTATACTTTTCAATAGCATAAAAACACAATAAAATTAATTTTTTTAGACTTTTTGTTTCCAGCTCTCCTTTCCAGTAAGTTTATTGGGTCAAATAATATCACAGTGCAAGTCA
>DAITNM010000101.1:408-3436 GCA_036834585.1 Thermodesulfovibrionales bacterium
CAGAAAGATTTATGAGAAATTATTAACTAAATATAAGGAAGGATTTAAGAAATGCTCAGGAAGAAGGAAAAATATATAGTTGGTGTTGTCGGTGCAACCGGTGCTGTTGGTAGGGAAATGGTCAGGACGCTTGAAGAAAGAGACTTTCCTGTTGAAAAAATCAGACTCTTTGCATCAGAGCGTTCCGAAGGGAAACCAATAGAGTTTAGAGATAAAAATATTTCTGTTGAGATCCTAAAAGAGAATTCATTTGAAGGTATTGATATAGCCCTTTTTTCAGCAGGGGCAGAGAGGTCAAAGATATGGGCACCGGTAGCAGTTAGGTCTGGTTGTGTTGTCATTGACAATTCAAGCCAGTGGAGGATGGACCCGGAGGTTCCTCTTGTTGTGCCGGAGGTTAACCCCGATGACCTGAACTGGCATAAAGGCATAATAGCAAACCCGAACTGTTCAACAATCCAGATGGTGGTTGTATTGAAGCCAATACATGATGCGGCAAGGATAAAGAGGGTTGTTGTCACAACATTTCAGTCTGTTTCAGGCACCGGCCAGAAGGCAATGGATGAACTCCTCCAGCAGACAAAGGATATCCTCAATTTCAAAGAGGCCAAATGTAATGTCTATCCTTACCAGATAGCATTTAATGTCCTTCCTCATATTGATAAGTTTCTTGAAAACGACTATACAAAGGAAGAGATGAAGATGGTGAACGAGACTAAGAAGATCATGGGAGATAATTCAATAAGTATAACAGCAACAACAGTGAGAGTGCCCGTGTTCAGAAGCCATTCAGAGAGTTTAAATATAGAGACAGAGAGAAAAGTTACTGCCAATGAGGTGAGGGCAATTCTTTCAAAAGCGCCAGGCATAATTGTTTTTGATGCCCCGCACAAGAATATCTATCCCATTCCAATCAATGTTGCAGGAAGGGATGAAACATATGTTGGAAGGATAAGAGATGATGAGTCCATAGAAAAGGGTATCAACATGTGGATTGTTGCAGATAACCTGAGAAAGGGCGCAGCCCTGAATGCGGTGCAGATAGCTGAAAGGATGATTGGAAAGGAATAAAAAATAATTTAATATCCTTGCTTCGGGAATTTCTGTCATTCCCGCTTGTCGGATGTCATTCCGGCTTGACCGGAATCTTTCTGAAGAAGGATACTGGACAAGCCAGTATGACAGACAAGAATAGATCATTTTCGAATGGAAAGTGTTGACTATATCATTAGTGCCGATTATGTCGTTCCCATGGATGAGAGCCTTCATGTTATTAAGGACGGTGCCGTTGCTACAAAAGGCTCCAGAATACTTGGTGTCGGGAGCCGGGAGGAGATTTCAAAAAAGTATACTGCAAGGAACATTATCAGCGGAGATGGGAAAGTTATATTTCCCGGACTTATCAATACCCATACACATGCTGCAATGGTCTATTTCAGGGGCATCGCCGATGACCTGCCTTTAAGGGAATGGCTCGAAAATCATATATGGCCTGTAGAAACCAAATGGCTCAGCCCTGAATTCATCTCCGATGCTGTTGAGCTTGCCTGTCTCGAGATGCTTAAAGGAGGAGTGACAACTTATAACGATATGTATTTCTATGAGGATGCTGCAGGCAGGGTTACTAAAAAAATTGGCATGAGGGCTGTTCTTGGTGTTGGCATTCTTGATTTTCCAACAAAGTCTGCCAGCACCTCAGATGAGTACTTTTCCAATGCAGAGACCTTCATAAAAGATTGGAAGGGAGACGGCTTAATAGTTCCCTGTATTGCCCCTCATGCACTTTACACATGCGGTCCTGAAACATTAAAAAGGGCAAGGAAAGTTGCTGATTCCTTAGATATTCCTATTCATATCCATTTATCAGAAACGAGATGGGAGGTGGAGGAGATTAAAAAGAGATACCATATGGTGCCGGTAGAGTATCTCGAAAGTTTAGGTTTTCTTGATGAAAAGCTACTTGCTGCCCATTGCGTCTGGTTGACTGAAAAAGAAATAGAAATACTTGCAAAGAGGAAGGTAGGTGTTTCTCACTGCATTGAGAGTAATCTAAAGCTTTCCTCAGGGATTGCTCCTGTGGTCAGGATGTTGAAGGCAGGAGTTAAGGTGACATTTGGAACGGATGGTGCTGCAAGTAACAATGATCTGAATATCCTGAGTGAGATGTCCACAGCAGCAAAATTACATAAGACTATTTCTGAAGATCCAACTGCTCTCGACGCGAAAACAGCCTTTCTGATGGCAACGAGGTGGGGAGCAGAGGTTCTGGGTCTTGGAAGTATTACAGGAAGTATTGAGGAGGGTAAGGCTGCAGACCTCGTTATAGCTAACCTCAACAAACCGCATCTTATACCAATGTATAACATCTACTCTCATATTGTTTATTCAATGAGGCCTTCAGATGTGGATATGGTAATGGTTAACGGGAAGGTAGTTGTTAATGATGGGAAACTCACTACTGCTGATGAGTCAGAAATTCTTCATAAAGCCAGAAAGTGGAGCGAGAAGATTTCTACATCTCCCTCCGTCCCTCAAGGGCCTTACTGAGCGTCACCTCATCTGCAAATTCAATATCCCCTCCCATTGGAAGTCCATAAGCAATACGCGTTACCTTAATATCAAAAGGTTTCAGAAGCTCCCTGATATATTGGGCAGTCATCTCGCCTTTAGTGTTAGGATTTGTTGCGAGGATTATTTCTTTTATTCCATCTTTCTCAATTCTTTCTACAAGCTCCTTTATCTTTAACTTCTCAGGGGTCATGTTATCTATTGGAGAGAGGGCACCGAGAAGCACATGGTAGAGACCTTTGAAGCTGCCTGACCTCTCAATAACGAGGATATTACTCGGTTCCTCCACAACACAGAGTTTAGTTCCGTCCCTTGAATTGCTACTGCATATACTGCAGAGATCAGTATCTGTGATATTGAAACATTTGGTGCAGAATCTTGCCTTTTCCTTGACTTCATTTATTGCCTTAGAGATTCCCTTTGCCTCTTCTGAAGGCATAGCGAGTATAAAGAATGCAAG
>DAITNM010000102.1:0-3432 GCA_036834585.1 Thermodesulfovibrionales bacterium
TATAAAGAGGCAAAAGCCTCGCAGTCCCGATCTTATCGGGGCGAGAATGAGCGAAAATGCTGTACCCTGCCTGTTTAATTCTTAATTCATAATATGGACTATTGATAAGCAGGCCTGGCTGAGCAACATCAGAGATTTTTCAGTAACAGTTCTTAGCAAACCTGTCGATTATAAAAATTCTGAGGCAGCCTTTCCTACACCTAAACTCAAAATCATCACTGCTGAAACTGCCTTTATTCCTGCTACCAGAAAAAGCGTATTCGGAATGCCGAATAGAGGAATGAAGATTATCGCAGGAATGAATGCACCTAAAACAGAACCGATGAGATCCAGGCCGTAAAGCTTCCCTGCTATCTCTGGTTTATTCATAAAAAGATTTGCTGTGCTGAACTGTCTGCCTGTAATTACACCTAAAAGAAAATTTAATGCATAAAAAAGAAATTCTGCCTTAAAAAATAT
This sequence comes from Thermodesulfovibrionales bacterium, assembly GCA_036834585.1. GTDB lineage: Bacteria > Nitrospirota > Thermodesulfovibrionia > Thermodesulfovibrionales > SM23-35 > JACAEY01. The sequence continues at coordinate 460 of DAITNM010000102.1, forward strand.
GAATGAAGTGAGGGCAAGCGCTATTGTCATCATCTCTAAAGAAAAAAGCATTCTCAATACCTTTTTAGGTGGTTTTAACAGATGTGCACCTGTCCAGAGTCCAATCATAAATGTAGCTGCGAGTATCCCTATTGTTTCATATACATAACCGTATGAGGCCTGATATGCAAGGATAACTGCGAGCATAAATGCCATGCTTGAGAATCCTGTTGTGAAAATACAGAAGGAAACCACCCTTGTCTTCTGCTTGAATACCAGAAAAGAGACAATCATGAGAATAAAGATTAAGAGAGAAATGATATGCCATTCCTTAACTCCGAGCAGATACCTGAGCACCCTCCCACCGTGGATCTCTGCCCAGAGCATGAGATTATAGAGATATGAAGAAGGGCGCAAGTCTGTATTTATAAATTGCATATCAGCAAGCCTTTTTCTGACATAATCTACCCCAAATGGAGAAAAAGCATCGCGGAAAATATACTGGCTGAAATGTTTTGTATGTATTCCCTTCTTAACAAATCTTTCTTCAAGGTCTTTAGGCCCAATATCAATCTGGCTTTCAGATGCAAAGAAGCCGCCGTATTCCTGTGCTGTTACTGCAACATTTTTGAATACTGACCTGAGTGAATTGTAGACAGAGCCATTTGCCGTCTGCATGCTCCTGCCTATATAGCCTGTTGATTGCGGCAGAGTTATTGCTAATATTCCATCCTTTTTCAATACACCCTTGGCCTCTCGAAGAAAATCCGTTGTATAGAACCTGTTGATATTCGCTGTAGAAGGCTGCGGAAGGTTTAAGATAATGAGGTCGTATGTTGGCCTTTTCAATTTTTTTATGAACCTCCGCCCATCCTCGATGATAATTCTCACTCTGGGGTCTCTTACTGCATCTTTATCTTCCTGCATACTGAGAAGTTTTAAAGAGACTTCAATTAACTTTGGGTCAAGTTCTAAAAAATCAATCCTGTCAACAGGATATTTCAAAATCTCCTTCAAAGTACCGAGCGATCCTCCGATAACGAGGATTCTCGATAGTGAGGGATGAAGAGCCATTGGCAGGTGTGTTCTCAATTCTTCGCTTGGTCTATCGGGATAAGTGAAAAAGAGCTGGCCATTTACATAAATGCTTGACTGTTCTCTGATTTTAATAACTGAAATCTCTCCATATTTGGATTCAGCTGTCTGGAAGGGCTTCATACCCTGCCATGGCAAAGAGAACATCATATCATGGAAACCGATATAAAAAGATAAAGGCAAGATAACAAGAAGTATAAGAATTTTTTTCTTTGAAATATACGCAGCTATCAGTATATTCACAAAAGTAAGGAATAAACAAACCTCTACGCTACCTGCTCTTCCTGATATGAGAAATGTGAATAAAACACCTCCAATAAATGCTCCAAGGGCCTCAAGACCATAGACCTTTCCGGCAGCATCTCGGCTTCCTGAATATGAAACAGCTAAAGGAAACTGAAGGCCTATGACAAAACAGAGAGAGAAAAGAGATAGAGAAGTTGAGATGATAGTAGAAGTGAATGAGACTGTTTCACCAGGCTCAAGAGAAAGGACCGGTCTTATCGCCTTAATAAGAAAGACCGTTGGCAGTGCAAGAAGGGCAATCAGGATAAAGGAGAGAGTGAAGGCATGTTTAATCCTGGTTTTACCGCCCGTATAACTTCCGAGTCCAACCCATGTGAGCCAGAAGGAAAGGGTTATACCAATATCAAGCTCATTTCCTGAAAATGTTGATAGGAGAAGGCGCAGGACTGTTATCTGGAGGAGCATTGAAGTGATACCCATTACTATGAATGGCAAATTCATAATCTCTTTTCATAAATCCTGTATTTTTTATACAATCTTGCACCTATCATCTCAACAAGCCTCTGGACAGGAATATTGTCTTCCAGTATCCATGAGAACTCTACACGCCTGTACTGGTTATATTTTCCCTTGATGTTCTTGAAGCCTTCTCTGAAAAGGAGTGCATCAACCCCTTTATTTCTGTATTCAGCCTTTATCCCGAGGAGCAGGAGTCTCAGATCTCTTATCTTTTTTGAATAATATATTGCTTTTAAAATAGTAAAGGGATTGAGCTTACCCTGCATCTTTTTGAAGACAAAATTCAGATCAGGTAATATCCCCATAAAGCCCACAGGTTCTTCATCCTTCTCTGCGATGAGTGTAAGCCCCGGCAACACAATTGGTTTTAGCCTTTCTGCAATATAGTTCGTTTCTTCCTCTGTTATTGGTATGAATCCCCAGTTCTTCTGCCATGCTGAATTATATACATCTCTGAATATCTTCATATCGAGTTCAAATTTTTTCATTTCTATGGGTCGTACCATGAGTCCCCTCTTTTCGGCTATCCTTGCTACCCTGAGTATCTTCTCAGGCAATTCTTCCGGAATATCACATGTATATGCATAAAGATCTTTTACCTTTCTCATTCCATACCGCTCCATGAGATCATTGTAGTAAGGAGGATTGTAAGGAGTCATCAGGATAGGAGGTTCTTTAAATCCCTCAATCAGGAAGCCACATTCCTCATTTGTGGAGAAGTTCATAGGTCCCCGAATTCTATTCATACCTTCTCTTCTGAGGCTTTCTGAAACCCTGTCAAGAAGGGCTTTCGCAATAGCATAATCATTTGCAGATTCAAAGAAACCGAAGAACCCTACCCTGTCGTTATGAGATTCATTATGTCTGTAGTTATTGATAGAAACCACCCTGCCACAAAGTTTTCCATCTTTTTTAGCAAGAAAATATTCAGATTTTGCATGGAGGAAGAAGGGGTTCTTAATAGAAAATTTCTCCCGCATATCTTTAATCAGGGGCGGGGCAAAAAGAGGGTCCTTAGAATACAAGGAGAAAGGTAATTTTATGAAATCATCGAAATCTTTTTCAGACCTGACCTCAATGACATTTATGCCTTCACCGTTCATCTGTCAATAGTCACTTGTCATTAGTCAATAA
>DAITNM010000103.1:0-3421 GCA_036834585.1 Thermodesulfovibrionales bacterium
ATTTGGCATTGAATTTGCTATATATATTTATGTTTATGCGCAAACATTTCAATAAAATCTGTACTGTTTTTTTGATTATACTTATCTCCATAATCCTGGGGTATGCCCTGAGAATGCACCACGAGAGTAAAATCAAGGAGAGCTACCAGTCCCAGGCTGAAAAGGATTTAGCCACATTAGAAGAGGAGTTTTATTCTGCATTGAAAAGTCCGCGCTCATTTCTTATATTCAATGGAATGTTTAAAGTTTATCCAATAAGCAAATCTGAAAGGAATTTTTATTTCAGGAAAGTAATAAATTTCAGAACTGGTAATCTACAGATCACAAAAAATATTGCAGATAATGGAAACCAACAAGGCGATATTGTTAGTGATATCCCCTCTCTAAATGATTCCAGAAACAATAATCCACAGGTCATAAAAAGTATAGCAGATAATGGAAACGAACAAGTAGGTATTATTAGTGATATCCTCCTTCTAAATGAAAACGAACAAGTAGGTATTGTTAGCGATGCCCTCTTTCTAAATGACCTCAAGCAATAATATACGCATCATCGGAATTTTCAATTAAAAAAATATCATCTCTCTTTCTTATAACCAAAGCGTGTATAAAAATCTTCAGTGCCATTTTCTCCGGTTACAGAATCAGATCCTTCTGATGCGAGGAATACTGCTAAACGGGCTACTTTTTCAGGGAGTTTAAGGATTCCTCTCTCCTTCATTGATAAAAATTCATTATATACCTCATTGCCCAATACTCCCGGACCTAAATTCCTTATCTCTTCCTGCATCCTCGTATCCATTACTCCCGGGTCAAGTCCGTTAACCTGGATATAATATTGCTCAAGCTCTTCTGACATAATTTTTGTCAGATGAATCAGACCTGCCTTTGATACAGAATAAGCACCAAAAAAGGGCATCACGATCCCTCCGAGCCCTGACGTTACATTAATGATCTTCCCCCTGCCCTGCTTTATCATATAAGGCACTACTGCCTTTGATAAGAGATAAGGACCTCTGAGGTTTATATCAATCACTTCATTCCACTCTTTTTCATCGATTAAAAATACAGGGCTTACAGGCCCGACTATTGCTGCATTATTCATGAGTATGTCTATGACCCGAAAATTCTTTACAGCTGTTTCTACAACTCTTTCTATGTCATTTGGTTTTGAAATGTCTGCCTTCAGGTAAAGAACATCTCCTCCTGAATCTATTATTGTTTTTGCAGTCTCCCTCAGTTCTGAAAGGGTCCTGCTTAAAATGACAAGAGAGGCACCTTCTTTTGCCATCTCTATAGAGGATGCCCTTCCGAGCCCTCTTCCAGCACCAGTTACTATTGCTACCTTTCCCTTCAGTCTCATATTATTTTCTGTTTTTAAATTTTTATCGATGAATATGCGGGAAAAATTTTGGCACCCTTTCCCTGTATAGTCTATATCCTTCACCGAAACGGTTCAAGAGTTCTTTTTCCTCAAGGGGAATAATGAATACATGTATGAAGAAAAAATCAAGTATGGTAATAATGCCAACTGCCACTACCTCTGTTATGAGAAAGATACCTGCAAACATCAGGGTGTGGGCAAAATAAGTCGGGTGTCTCACAACAGAGAAGGGTCCTTCTGTTACAAGTTTCCCTTTTATCCTGACAGATACTTCTGGCAATCCTATCAATCCCCATAGCCCAAGGAGTTTACCTGTCCAGATATGAAGTAAAATTCCCAGAATCAGGAGAGGTATGCCGGAGATATTTAAGATGAAAGGAAGCTCTATTTTAAATGGAAGGATGAAGGTTCTTATGGAATAGATGAAATATGCAAAAGGGAGCCATGAAATAAGAGGTATTGCATAGGTTAAAAGTCCGAGTCTTTTAAATATCCTTGAAAGGCCATGAACAGGAATCCAGAAAAGAGGTATAACAGGCCAGAGGATTATTGTAATGAGGGCAAGAAGGTCGATCATTTTTATTCTTCAATAAAGCATTGCGGGTCTTCAGAGAGGAAATCATCTTCTCCCCTTGAACAGGAATAGGCATAGGCTATTGCCCTGCATCCCCTGCAGGAAGCCCACCTGCTGCAACTACTGCATCTGCCTTTATATGATTTCTTATCTCTCAATTTCAATAAAACTTCTGATGCAGCCCAAACCTCCCTGAGAGAGTCTTTTCTTATATTGCCAATAGGTATGTCAAGTCTCCTGCAGGGCGTGATTGTTCCGTCCTGAAGGATGGTCACTCCTGAAAGGCCAGCTGCACATCCGCCAACAGGAATAGAACCTGTATCCTTTTTATTTATTGATAACATCTGTGACAAAACAGGATCTCCTGTAACAATATCAAGCCCGTCTATTTTTAAGGAGATGATAGCTTCATATAATTCCTTTACCTTTTCTTTCTTGAGCATGTTAGGCAAAAGACTTTTCCCCCTGCCTGAGGGGACCAGCCTCGAGAAACCGAGTCTCTGTACACCTGTTGAGGAAGAAAGCTCAACCATCTCCATGAAATAATCAGCATTGATGTCTGAAAGAGTGACATTGAGCGTTACTGTTACCCCTTCATCGAGAAGATGCTGAACTCCCTTTAGGGCTGATGAGAAACTGCTTTTACCCCTGATCGTTTCATGGACTTCTTCAGGGCCTTCCATGCTCACCTGAACTCCCCTCACAGCAAGGTCTGAAAGGATTTTAGCCCTTTCTTTATCAATTAGGATACCATTTGACAGGAGATATATATCAAATCCCCTGCTTCTTATCTCTTTCAGGATTTCAAAGATGTCATGTCTGAGGAATGGTTCACCTCCGGTAATATTGAAGCTCGGAGAAAACTTAATTCCATATTCTTCCTTCCATTCTTTCAGTGTCTCCGACACTTCATTAACAACTTCCTTTATCTCGGAGAGGGACATCTCCTGACCTCTTGACTGAGATTGATAACAGTGTTTACACCGGAGGTTGCATCTTTCCGTGAGGTGCCACTGGATAAAGAAATCAAAGGGGCGGGTTATCGGCATATCCACATAAAAGAAGCAGACATGGCAGAATATTTTTAATAATTTTATATATAATCTCTGCCATGTCTGCTTTTCCTTTTCGTTGTCCGACGGACAACTTCAGCTCTTTCAGGCCTTTCACTTCTGGCATACCTTTGAAGAATTTTCCTTTAGTGCATTTTTAAGATTGTTCCAAAGGGATGCCTCAAGTTTCAATGCCATTTTGCTTAAAGGCTTTTTCATCCTCTTTCACCTCCTTTTTAGAAATTATAAAAAGGAATTCTGAATAAGGATATCAGTATAAATCTTTTTTTTCTGTCAGAATTAATCCCATTTATCTGTAAGTATTTATCCTACATTTTCTTTTTTGTTATCTCTTCAACTTCTTTTTTCCCCTCTTCCAATTCTCTTAGCTGCTCTTTGTCTAACTGCAAT
>DAITNM010000104.1:0-1283 GCA_036834585.1 Thermodesulfovibrionales bacterium
ACTCACACGCCTGACCTATGATGATAGGGCCAGAGCCTATGAGGAGAATTTTTTTGATGTCAGTTCTTTTAGGCATCTATATAATTTTGAAAAAGTCTGTCATTCCGCACTTGATGAGGAATCCAGGGTTTTTGTGGAATTTTCTTTATATTGTGTCCCCTGTTTTGAAAAGACCAGCACTTGATAAGGAACTGGATTCCCGCTTCCGCGGGAATCCAGTAAAAATTAGCTCTTATCATCTAAAATAGACCATTTTACTACCGGCAAGGTGTAGTGGTATCTCTGCTTTCTCAACCCATTGACCTTTTTTAAAATATCTATTATCAGCATAGACTGAAAGAACCCTGCCAAAGAATGCATAGCACTCACCTGCATCTACTGTCTTCCATAATTTGCACTCAATATGACCGATGCAATCGATGATTATGGGTGCCCTTACATTTTTAGCTGAGGCGGTCTTAAGTTTTGCCTTCTCAAACTTATCTGTATCCTTTCCTGACATTGTCCCGCAAATCCATAATGCCCTTAAGAGTTTCTTTGTAGGAATATTTATGATAAACTCCTTTGTCTGTTTGATTAGCTTTGCAGTATGACTTTTCTTTGATACACAGACAATCACAACCGGCGGCTCCTCACTCACAGGAGTTGCCCACGCACAGGTCATCACATTAGGTTTTCCATTCTTATCAACACTTGTGAGAAAGAAAGTTATCTTTGGATGTAAAAGATGATAAATCGCTGATTTAATGATTTTTTTCATCAAGAATTACCTATATCATTTCCCTGAATCTCTTGAATATGTAGGATGCATCATTTGGTCCCGGCCCTGCCTCTGGATGATACTGAACTGAGAATACAGGGAGGTCAACATGTCTCATGCCTTCCTCTGTTCCGTCATAAAGGTTCTTATGAGTGAGTTGTACCTGTCCTTTGAGACTCTTAATATCAACACAGAAGTTATGATTCTGGGATGTTATCTCAACCTTCTCAGTCTTCATATCCATTACTGGATGGTTTCCTCCATGATGACCAAATTTGAGTTTATATGTCCTTCCTCCCAAAGCTAAACCTAAGAGCTGATGGCCGAGGCAGATGCCCAGCAATGGCTTTTTGCCTATAAGTTTCTTTGTGTTCTTGATGGCGTATTTAACTGCCTCAGGGTCTCCGGGACCATTGCTTAAAACTATTCCATCAGGGTTTATATCAAGAACTTTTTCAGCAGTTGTCTTTGCAGGGACAACAGTGACATCAAAACCTGCATCCACAAGATTCCTCAATATGCT
>DAITNM010000104.1:1383-3058 GCA_036834585.1 Thermodesulfovibrionales bacterium
TTTTCAGCCCGCCAGTTGCTCGGAAAAGGTAGATATTCTTTCACTATAAAACCCTCTACCTCAGGTCCTCCTCTGGATTCTATGTCTTCAGAATTCACGCCATAGTTTCCTATCTGGGTATATGTCATGGTCACAATCTGACCTCTGTATGAAGGGTCTGTGAGGATTTCCTGGTAACCAGTCATTGAGGTGTTGAATACTACTTCGCCAATAGTCTCACCTTCAGCACCAAAGTTTTTACCCTCAAACACAGTTCCGTCTGAAAGGACAAGTAGTGCTTTTACCCCGTTAGAAAAATTTTCTAATGAAGCAGGTTTTAGATTTCTAACGGGGTTTACCATTCGTATACCCTGCCTTTTGAAATTATAATGACCGGAACACCTTTCATTACCCATCCATTGAAAGGTGTATTCTTCCCTTTCGAAGCAAATTTCTCAGCCTCAACCCTGACCTCTTTTTTTGTATCAATAATTGTGACATCTGCATCAGAGCCTGGGTTAAGACTGCCTTTTGAAGATATACCGAGAATCTGTGAGGGATTAAAAGACATCTTTTCCACCAACTGGTTCATGTTTAAAATCCCTTCATCAACAAGTCTCAAGCTCAAAGGCAATGCTGTTTCGAGACCCGAGATGCCTGATGGTGCAAGGTCAAATTCCCTGAGTTTCTCATCCCTGTTGTGCGGTGCATGGTCAGTTGCAATCACTTCAATCGTGCCATCTTTTAATCCTTCTTTTATAGCATCCATATCCCTTTTGGTCCGTAACGGAGGATTCACCTTAGCGTTCGTATCATAATCTTTTACAGCATCTTCTGTGAGACTGAAATAGTGAGGACATGTTTCAGCAGTAACATTTATGCCTCTTCTTTTTGCATCCCTTATCAAATTAACTGAACCTTTTGTTGACACATGAGCAATGTGTAGCTTCCCCTTGGTGAGTTCTGCTAATAGAATATCCCTGAAGACCATTATCTGTTCAGCCTCAGCAGGTATTCCCTTAAGCCCGAGTGTCATGGAGAGGAGTCCCTCACTCATTACCCCTTCTTCAGAAAGGGTTAAATCTTCGCAATGGGAGATTATTGGAAGACCAAATGCCTTTGAATATTCCAGCGCTCTTCTCATGATCAGACTATTCATTACAGGAAGCCCATCATCAGAGAAGGCAATGCAGCCCTGATCTTTCATAGTGCCCATCTCTACAAGTTCTTTCCCTTTCTGCCCCTTTGTTATTGCACCAATTGGAAGGACAGTACATAATCCTTCAAGGGCTGCCTTTCTTATTATGAATTCTGTAACGCTTGCATTATCATTAATAGGATATGTGTTTGGCATGCAGCAGACAGTTGTAAAACCGCCTCGAATTGCAGCATCCGTCCCTGTCTTTATCGTCTCCTTGTGTTCATAACCAGGTTCTCTGAGATGCACATGCATATCGATGAGGCCGGGGGTTACAAACATTTCCTTTGCGTTGATGATACGGAGTTCTTCTTTCTGACTCGGAGACTCGGAGACTCGGAGACTTGGAGAAGAACACCGAATATCTCTATTTCCCCGTTTCTCCGTGTCGCCGTGTCCCTCCATCCTTATCTCAACAATCTTCCCGTCTTCAATCAAAACATCACCAATCCCGTCAAAACCCTGTGAGGGGTCTATGATATTGCCGTTTTTAATTAA
>DAITNM010000104.1:3111-3410 GCA_036834585.1 Thermodesulfovibrionales bacterium
TTTTAATTGACAAGCAAGACCTCCCTGTGCTCTTGGCACAGGGATGAATTGCTTCAGTTTAGTCGTCATTGCCCGACTTGATCGGGCAATCCAGAGATAGGAGCTGGATTCTCCGGTCAAGCCGGAGAATGACAATAAGGATGTCACTTTATTTTTGACTTTTATGCCCTGCGCTCTTGGCGAAGGGGTCTTAACTCAAGATAATGTTATCAAATTCGAAATAGACATGCCAAAATACATAAAGCATTAACGAAAGATACACGAGAATTTTATTTTCTTTTTTAAATAATTTGCGGGCT
>DAITNM010000105.1:0-3363 GCA_036834585.1 Thermodesulfovibrionales bacterium
GAAATAATATGGAATTCATAGCATATATACTTTTGGGCATCTTGATCGGTGGGGTTGTTGTATGGTTTCTGGCAAAGGCTCGTTTTCAGGGGGTTTATGCAAAACAGTTGGCAGAGCTTGAAGGGAATATCAAAAGTGCTGAGGCTGTGAATAGCGAATTAAGAAAACAGATTGAACAGAAAGACTCAGAGATAAATCAGATTAGAAGCGAACTTGATACTGAAAGGCAGTCCAAGGTTGAAGCTCTTACGAGGCTTGAAGAATCCCAGAAAAATCTTGATGAACAGAGGTCCCTCCTTGAGGCAATGAAGACCGAGATGACAGACACATTTAATGCCCTTTCTTCTGCAGCCCTCAAGAGCAGTAGTGAGGACTTTTTAAGGCTTGCGTCAGAACACCTCGGCAAGGTGGTTGCAGAAACAAAAGGGAAGCTTGGGGAGCACCAGGCTGCTATTGATGGTCTCATAAAACCTCTCAATGAGGCTTTGAAAAGATATGAAGAACAAGTAAGGCTTATAGAGGAGAGCAGGCATAAGGCTTATGGAAGCCTTGAGGAACAGTTAAGGTCACTTGCATCAACCCATGAGCAGCTTCAGAAAGAGACGAGTAACCTTGTTTCTGCTTTGAAAAAGCCGCAGGTTCGTGGAAGATGGGGTGAAATAACTCTCAGGCGAGTTGCAGAGCTATCTGGAATGTCTGCTCATTGTGATTTTACCGAACAGATTTCAGTCGAGACAGAATCTGGAAGACTGAGGCCTGATATGATAGTTCACCTGCCTATGGAACGGGAGATCGTGGTTGATGCAAAGGTATCACTTGATGCATATCTTGATGCCCTTTCTGCTACCACTGATGATGAGAGAAAGGCAAAGATGGATAAACATGCTCAGCAGGTGAGATCGCACATGAATCGACTCAGTTCCAAGGAATACTGGAACCAGTTCAAGCAGTCTCCTGAATTTGTTGTTCTCTTCATTCCGGGTGAATCCTTTTTGAGCGCAGCCCTTGAAGTGGATAGCACCCTCATTGAGGATGGCATTCAAAAAAGGGTAATCATTGCTACGCCGACCACCTTCATAGCCCTCCTCAGGGCTATTGCATATGGCTGGAGACAGGAGCAGGTGACAAAGAATGCGCAGGAGATAAGTATGTTGGGCAAAGAACTTTATGAGCGGATTAATATATGGGTTAGACACATCAATGAAATCGGCACAGCATTAGGCAGGGCCCTGGATGCGTACAACAGGTCAGTGGGGTCAATGGATTCGCGAGTACTACCTTCTGTCAGAAAATTTAAAGAGCTTGGTGTTACATCTGAGGAGATACCGGTTCTTGAACAGATTGACAAAATACCAAGGAGTTTGAGTCTCCTTGAATCAGATACTGGTGAAGGGAAATAGCCATGTCAGATATTCGTGAAGAGGCAAAAAAGTTAAGAGAGATGTGGGGCGGGTTCAGGTCTTCGAGGGTTCTCATTACTGCGAATAACTACAGGGTATTTGACCTTTTAACAAAACCCCAATCAGTTAGGGCAGTATCTAAAAAGCTTAATATTGATTCAAGGGCAACAGAGATATTGTTTGATAGCCTTACAAGTCTCGGACTGTTGAGAAAATCCAGTCATACATATAAAAACTTGCCCATATCAAATCGTTTCTTAGTAAAAGACAGTCCCTATTATCAGGGAGATATGATAAGGCATGCTGATTATCTATGGAAGAACTGGTCAGAACTTGATGAAGTTATTAAGACAGGCAAGCCAGTTCAAAGGCCAAGAGAATATGAGACATTCATTCTTGGGATGCATAATCTTGCATCCCTGAAGGTTAAAAATGTTATTAAGCTCATCAATTTAAAAGGAGTTAAGACTGGCCTTGACCTTGGAGGAGGACCGGGTACTTATTCAATGGAAATGGCAAGGAAGGGAGTGGAGGTAACACTTTTTGATTATCCGGAAGCAATTAAAGTTGCGAAGAGGCTTATTGAGAAGAAAAAGGTAAGAGGTGTCAATTTCATGAGTGGAGATTTCATGGTTGATGATATTGGTGGAGGTTATGACCTTATCTTTGTGAGTCAGATACTACACTCATATTCAGAAAAGAATAATCTTCTGATACTTAGAAAATGTAAAAAGGCATTGAACAGGGGAGGAAGAATAATTATCCAGGAGTTCTATATTTCTGAGGACAGAACCCGGCCTGTATGGGGCGCCCTCTTTTCTGTGAATATGCTCGTAAACACATGGGCTGGAAGAAGTTATTCTTCTAAAGAAATTAAAAGATGGCTTTTAGAGGCTGGTTTTAAGAACATAAAAGAAAGACCAGTGGATGACACGCTCTTAATTGAAGGATCAATTCTATAAATAATATTTAAAGTTTAAATGACAAAGCTCAAATCAAATATTTGGCATCTGGCTTTTGAGAGTTTCAGGTCTTCCCCACCCCCCCCATCAAGAGGGTCTCTCTTATCAGGGGACTCATTAATAAAAATATGGAAACCTTTGTAAGGGTTGACCCTCTTGCCCCCTCCGTTACTGATTAGAAACCTCTTACTTAAATATCTCCCCTGTTTCCTTATACCACAGGAGCAGGTCAAGATGGGAAAGGGGGATATTTATCTTTCTTGAAAAGGCTGACATCTTTTTTTCTATGTCCAGATATTGTGACCTGCTCAGAGACTTAGGGACATCCTTTATTATGTTGAACTCCTTTAAATTCTTCAGGATATGTCTATCAAGGATAGCAATCTTTTCTCCAAATCCTATATTTCTAAGGAAATGGCTTGCCTCTTTATAACCGAGACCGGTTATATTCCTGATTAACCACTCCCTGCATTCGCGGATATCTTTAAATTGTAGCAGAACTGATTTTATACAAATCCTTCCATTCTTTGAGAAGAAGTTTCTTGCCTTTATGAGGTAGTCTGCCTTTTTGTTTTTAAATCTAACATCCCTTATTCCTTCTCTTATTTCTTCTATGGAGCCTTTGAATAGAAGATTCTTCTCCCTGAGCCTTTCTATAGAATTCCAGCAGACTTTTGCTTTTGACTGGGGGGTGAGGATACAGAAGGCAAGCTCCACAAAGATCTCTTCATCTTTTCCTTCAAGCCATAGCCTTTTGAATTCCTTAAGTCTCCGGGATATCTCTCCTCTTTTTAAACTGTAGAGTTTCTTTAAAGGGTGTAGGACAGGAGAATCTTTATTTTGATTTTTCTTTAGTTTTGAATCTTTTATAGACTTCCGCACCAACGCATTGTTCGGCATATTTACACCATTTTATGCATGATTCCAGGTCTTCATATATGATAAACCCGCAACCTTTACATGTTACCGAGAAATCGGTCGAGAATACTTCCACTTCTACT
>DAITNM010000106.1:0-3357 GCA_036834585.1 Thermodesulfovibrionales bacterium
GTAGTTGCGATTGGTGGGATTAACCTTGTAAATGTAAAGTCTGTCCTCCATACCGGTGTTGACGCCATTGCTGTAGCATCGGCAATACTTACGGGTGATATTGAAGAAAATACAAGTCGGTTTATGGATTATTTAAAAGACAGGAAATGAAAAATCAGAAAGAACGCGAGCATTGGCAGAGCAAGATTGGCTTGGTATTAGCGATGGCTGGCAATGCTATCGGGCTTGGAAATTTTCTACGTTTCCCAGGTAAGGCAGCATGTTATGGTGGGGGAGCATTCATGATCCCCTACTTCATCTCTCTCATATTTATGGCGATTCCTCTTATGTGGCTGGAATGGGCTCAAGGCCGTTATGGAGGCATCAGAGGGCATGGAACAACTCCCGGAATATTCCAGGCCATGTGGAAAAATCCTGTTGCTAAATATGTTGGCGTATTAGGTCTTTTCATTCCTACCGTTATCCTCATTTATTACACCTACATCGGAAGCTGGACGCTCGGTTATGGCATTTACAGCCTTCTTGATTTGTTACCCAAAGTAAACCCGTCCTCCCTTCATCCGGATATGGGTTCTCAGGAAATTTCCAGGGTCATTCTGCAGCCTTTTGATGAGTTCCGCAATATGTATACAGGAATACCTCATGGGGAATTTCTTCATGTACAGTCTTTTACTTACGCCGTTTTTATCTTTGTCTTACTTTTGAGCATCTGGGTACTTGCCAGGGGGGTATCTCGCGGGATAGAAGTAATGGCCAAAATTGCCATGCCTATTCTTTTTGTTTTCGGGACAGTATTAGTTATCCGGGTCCTCACCTTAGGACATCCTGTCACAGAGCAGTATAGTTCCATGAATGGTTTTGCCTTTCTTTGGGAACCAAAATGGTTCATTGAGCGTGACGGAAGGCAGATTTTTGTACTCCTGGATGTCCAGACGTGGCTGGAAGCTGCAGGACAGGTCTTTTTTACTCTCAGTTTGGGTTTTGGCGCTATCCAGTGTTATGCTTCTTATCTCCGTGAAAATGACGACGTAGTTTTATCAGGACTTGCCACTACTTCAGCCAATGAATTTGCAGAGGTCATTATGGGTGGATCTATTGCCATCCCTGCAGCAGCAGCTTTTTTTGGCATTGCTTCAACACAGGTCATTGCTTCGCAGGGTTCCTTTTATCTTGGCTTTACATCCATGCCAGCTATTTTCGGATTCTTGCCAGGTGGTCATTTTTTAGGCTTCCTCTGGTTTATACTCCTTTTCTTGGCAGCGTTTACTTCAATCGTTGCAATGGCTCAACCAATGATCGCCTTTTTAGAAGATGAAATAGGGATAACCAGGGAAAAAGCAGCCATCCTGTTGGGTATTTTCTGGTTTTTGAGTAGTCATCTCTGTATCTACCTGCGTGGAGGATGGCAGGTCATGGATTTCTGGGCCGGGACATTCGGTCCTCCCTTTCTGGCATTTGCAGAAGTCGTCATCATCATGTGGATTTTTGGGGGAAAGAAAATATGGGACGAAATGCATCGTGGTGCACACCTTCGGGCTCCTTTCTTTTTTTTCTACACGGCTAAATATATCACGCCCCTTTTTCTCGGCGTGATTTTTACAGCATGGATTTATCAAAACATTGCCCTTCCACTTTTCAAAGGTACTCTTTTCCAGAAGGCTTTGGAAGGAGTAGATATGGGATGGTCTGTTTGGATCATTCGCATCTTCCTTGTAACACTTTTCTCGGGTATGTGTATTACTGTTTGGCTTGTATGGAAGCGTCGGGGGAAAGAAGCTTTAGAATGAACTGGCAAGGATGGACATTCATGATAGCCGCCTGGACTTTTATTGGATGGCTCTTTATCTTCTCATTCAAACGAATTCTGTTCAGCAACAAATTACCACATGACAACAAGGATAAAAAGCAACAACAGAAAGTCCGCGATTAGTCTGTAATGGATATTTCAAAAGCAATTAAAGAACGCCGGAGTATTCGTGATTTCCAGAAGAAAGAGATACCGGATGATATCGTCGATAAACTCATTGATGCCCTTATCTGGGCGCCAAGTGCAGGGAATCTTCAGGCAAGAAAGTTCTATTTTGTCAAAAACGAAGGACTCAAGAAAATGATTGCCATAGCTGCATTGAAGCAGTATTTTCTTGCAGAGGCACCTCTCATAATAGTGGGGTGTACTGACAGCCGTATAGCAAACAGATATGGAGAGAGGGGCGTTTCCTTATATTCAATTCAGGATGTTTCCTGCAGCCTTATGTGCATGATGCTTGCAGCCCATGAGCATGGACTTGGCAGCGTTTGGGTCGGTGCCTTTGATGAAGATGCTATGTCTGAAATCTTAAAACTTCAAAAGTTCTTAAGACCTGTGGCCATCGTCGCAGTTGGTTATCCGTCAAAAGTTCCAAATCCCCCTCCGCGCATATCTAAAGAAGAAGCAACGGAGTTCCGATAAGTAAAATAATCGCCAACCCTCTTTTGCTGAGGTGTTAGCAATGGATGAATAAAGTACATTTAAACATGAGAGGTGCAGAGAAATGAAAATAGCTGTCAACACTGGTGGGGGTGATGCCCCTGGTCTTAATGCAGTCATCCGTGGCGTAGTTCTTGCCGCATATCAAAAAGGATGGGAAGTTTTTGGCATTAAATACGGTTATAAGGGTCTCATTGATACAAAACAGATTATTCGTCTTACGCCAGAATGTGTCTGGAACATTACAGATGTCGGCGGAACGATTCTTGGATCAGCAATAAGAGGGAACCCTTTCAGATATCCTGCAGAGGGTCCGGAAGGGAAAGTGGCAGAAACAGATATTTCAGATACAATAGTCTCAAATTTCAAGACCCTGGGATTTGACGCCCTTGTCGCCATTGGAGGTGATGGCAGCCTGGGTATTGCAAGCAAATTCATGAAAAAGGGTATGCCCATAATCGGCATTCCTAAAACCATTGATAATGATATCAGTGCAACCGATGTCACCTTTGGATTCGACACCGCCGTGAATACAGCCACAGAGGCAATTGATAAGCTTCATACAACTGCTAAATCTCATGACAGGGTTATGGTTGTTGAAGTGATGGGAAGGTACGCCGGGTGGATAGCGCTGCATTCAGGGATATCCGGTTCAGCCGACGTAATCCTTATTCCGGAGATTCCTTTTGACATCGAAAAGGTCTGCCAGAAGATAAAAAGACTTGAGCTTCTTGGACAGAATTATGCCATTGTTGTTGTGTCAGAGGGGGCAGTACCTGTTGGTGGAGAAATAACAGTAATTGAACAAAAGCCTGGAGGAGAGGTCAGACTGGGCGGGATAGGGCAAAAGGTAGCTGATGCAATTGAAAAGAAAATGGGGAAAGAGACGA
>DAITNM010000107.1:0-3267 GCA_036834585.1 Thermodesulfovibrionales bacterium
TGTGTTGACGGTGGGTTCGATCTAACTCAGATTATAACGGCGATGATCCGAAACAAGAGAGAAGCGGCAAAAGGAGAACTCATTTGTGAGGGCAACGGTCCTGCCGCCAACCACTCAGCTATTATCTATGAAGTTGCAATACAATACACATAAGTGCGTTGCGCTTTGATATTGGACTATTTGTAGTCATACTTGTGGAATAGGTTCCCGGCAACTTCCCTCTTCAGTTCAGAAACTAATAGTAATTTCCCCTGCAATTCAAATGTTGCCTGTTGCTGTATTATCTCCTCTTCACATCTGCTCTGTTTATCCGTGTTATCATAGGTAAAAGACTGATGCATCCTGAATTATTCAAAATTGGTCCTTTGACAATACACACATACGGAGTCCTTGTTGCTGCCGGATTTCTCCTCGGCCTTGCTCTTGCTGTAAAACAGGCGAGAAAAGAAGACATCCCTCCAAATAAAATCGTGGATCTGGGCTTCTATATGCTCCTGTCAGCCCTCATAGGGTCGAGATTATTTTACGTTATGATCAATGCCGGTCACTATATGAAAAACCCTTTGGATGCATTCAAGGTGTGGGAAGGTGGTCTTGTATTTTACGGAGGTCTCCTATTTACCGTACCCATCGCCCTCTGGTACATGAAGAAGAACGCCCTGAGTGTCTGGAGTACAGCCGATTTGTTTGCCCCATCACTGGCAATTGGTCATGCGATTGGAAGGATCGGGTGTTTTTACTCAGGCTGCTGTTATGGCAAGCCTGCAGAGGGTCTTCCGTGGGCCGTTATTTTTACTGATCCCCAATCCCTTGCCCTGATCGGGGTACCACTTCATCCGACTCAACTGTATGAATCCTTAGGAGAGTTCATTATTTTCTTTATGCTCATTATCCTCCGGAAATATAAATCCTTTAATGGCCAGCTTTTTATAACATACATCATACTTTATTCTGTTCTTCGGTTTATTATCGAATTTTACAGGGGAGATGTTGCAAGAGGTTTTATTTCACCTCATATTTCACTTTCCCAGGGAGTCAGTATCCTGATGTTTTTGGTTGCCATGGCAGGCTTTATTATGTTGAGACATGGAAAGCCACGTGCTTAGTTATTTCACATTCATCTAACAGGGTTTGTATGATCGACAAGAAAACAAAAAACAGGAGGAATCCAGTTATGACTGAAGGACCAAAAGGAGCAATTTTACAGAGAGACAAGGAAACATATGCAATTGTGCCAAGAATCCCAATGGGTGTGTTAACTCCTGAGATCCTTGAAAATCTTGCAAAGGTTGCCCGGAAATATAACGTCCGGATAATCAAGATAACCTCAGGACAGCGTATAGCCCTTGTAGGAATAAGACCTCAGGATGTTGACAGCGCCTGGAATGATCTTGAAATGGAAGTAGGGCCTGCAGAAGGATTGTGCGTCCATTATGTACAGGCATGCCCGGGTACTGAAACCTGCAAGTTTGGCCAGGGTGATTCCCTCACTCTTGCAGCAAAAATCGAAAAATTGTATGTGGGGAAAAAAGACTTTATTCCCGCTAAAACAAAATTCGGCATTTCTGGTTGCAAACTAAACTGTGCAGAAAGCTTTGTAAGAGACATAGGTGTTTTTGCAACGCCTGACGGATGGACAGTAGTGGTTGGCGGTAACTCAGGCGGCAGGCCACGAATCGGAGATGTGATAGCAGAAAAGCTCCCTGAAAAAGAAACCATTGAACTCATGAAAAGAATTCTTGATTACTATGCAAGGAATGCCAGACAGCGAGAGAGACTTCCAAGATTTGTTGAACGTATTGGTGCAGAGGAAATCAAGAAAGCTGTGCTTTAAACAAAACAGGGGTTTAGTTAGGGGTAAAACGGTTTTTTTCTGAAGCTATCAATAAAATGGTACACTGCTAAAATAGGATGGCGATATATCATGCGTGGACCGGCATATCGCATCACCGCTTTTATCGTTTCCCGCATCGAAGGCTTATAGCAATGGACCCTGCAGTTGGCACAGGTAGTTTTGCCCTCCCGGAAAGAACATCGGTCAAGGCGTCTTTTTGCATAATTCAAAAGCTCACTGCATTCAGAACAAAGGCTCTGATGAGATGTATGCTGATCAAGGCAGTAAATTTTTATCATGGCCTCAACCGTTCTTTTCTCTCTTTTTATCCTCTGTCCTTTGCCAGACATGCTGAATGCAGAAAGTCAGTAACTGTTGATTGCGTCTATAAGTTTTCGCAGTTTTCCAAAGTCCTTACGGTTGAAATTCAGCACGAGGCGCGGGAGATGGGCTATTTCCGGTTCATCAGCTTCTTCTGGCAGCGGACCTGAGAGATACATACAGCCCGAAGGCTGCATGATGTCGGAAAAACGCTTTTTTAGTTCTTCAACAGCATGGAGACCGATATCCGATGTAAGTCGAATCACCAATTGTTTTTCAACAAATCGCAGACTGTGGTAACGACGGTAAAAGAGATTAATTTTCTCGACAGCGTCATCTGCAGAATCGATATGTTCAAACAGATAAAAATCAGAAGCAGTGATATACCCCCCGGTCAGGAGTTCCTGCTCAAAAAACCGGACCCATCTCGACCAGTATGTTCCATCTGGTTCGTCCACAAGGAGAAGTGGTATGGGATTACGTTTTCCTGTTTGCAGCAAGGTGACCGTTTCCATTGCCTCATCAAGGGTGCCAAAACCTCCCGGGAACAGAGCGATGGCGCTGGCTTCTTTAAGGAAAGCTACTTTCCGGTTAAAAAAGTATTTATATTCAATCTGGCGAGGGTTTCCCTCCATAACAGGGTTCGGTTTCTGCTCGAAGGGAAGTCTGATGTTAATGCCAAAAGAATGATCAGGTCCGGCGCCCTCATTAACTGCCTGCATGATGCCAGATCCTCCGCCGGTAATGACCATATAGCCTGCTTCAGCAAGTTTTTGACCAAAGAGATATGCCATTTTATAGACTGATTCCACAGGCCTTGTCCGGGCTGAACCAAAAACAGAAACTTTACGCACATGATGGTAAGGCCCAAAAACCTTTGATGTAAAACGCATTTCTTTCAATGTGCTGTTCATCAGCTTGAGGTC
Organism: Thermodesulfovibrionales bacterium; assembly: GCA_036834585.1. GTDB lineage: Bacteria > Nitrospirota > Thermodesulfovibrionia > Thermodesulfovibrionales > SM23-35 > JACAEY01. Next base: position 3,082 of record DAITNM010000107.1, read on the forward strand.
TGCCGTTTGCTCTTGCTCCTGGCCGACCTTGAGAGCAGCCAGAATCATTTCGCGAATAAGTTCCGGATGATGAACATGACCGGCGAGTTCCATCAGATTGTCGATCGCCTCGTCTACAGGACCGTTGGTTCTTGTAAAATGCAGTTCCATATCTCTCCTTTACAGTAATAGTCAAAAAACATACTT
>DAITNM010000108.1:0-3231 GCA_036834585.1 Thermodesulfovibrionales bacterium
TATGGAAAAATGAAATGAAAAAATATTATGATTTAGTAAAAGGGGGATTTGATGAAACGAATTCGGAAATTGATGAATGGTTGGATGAAATAATGGAGCGGGTGGAAGATTCATTTAAAAGGCAAACAGAATTAGGGGAAAAAGTGCTGATTATTGGTGCTTCTGCAGCTTGTGTTGGTTCTGGTTCGGTTGTTGTAGGCTCTGTTGGTGCAAATGCTGCTGCTGGTGCTGGCTGTTCTGGTGCCGGTGCCGGTGCCTCGGCTGGTTTCTCCGGTGCTGGAGCCTCAGCCGGCTTTTCAGCTTTTTTACAACCAACACTGAGTGAGAAAGATACAAGTAGCAACAGTGACAAAAGTATTACTAAAACTTTCTTCATTAACTGTCACCTCCTTTCACTGAATATTTCTAAAAATCTTAAGTCCCCATTATAGCATATAAGGTTGGTCAATTTTATAACTGACCTTTTAGAAAAATCAAGAGATTTCTTTGGTTGTATTAAATTCAGGCTCAAAAAGTTTGTTGCAGCAGTTTACAGTAATTTATAATAATCAGTGTCCTTTTTTGCCGCTATAGACATAGGAACTAATACAATCAGGCTTCTTATAGGAAATGTTGGGGATAACAGGATTAATGATGTATTGTATGAAAGGAGGATAACCCGTTTAGGCGAAGGGGTCAACCAGTTCGGAAACCTCAGGGATGAAAATATTGAAGCCTCTCTGTCGGTACTAAGGGAATTCTCTTCACTTATTCAAAGAGAAGGGGTAAAGACTACACGTGCCATTGCTACAAGCGCTTTAAGGGAAGCAAACAATGCGAATATATTCATAGAAAAAGTTTTTTTTGACACAGGTATCTCAATAGAGGTTATATCAGGTGAAAAAGAGGCAGAGCTGACAATGAAAGGCATTCTCTTGTCTTTTTCGAACTCATCTATCATGACTTACCCGTCTTTCATTTTTGATATTGGTGGAGGCAGCACAGAGTGGATACTATGCAGAGATATGCATCCTGTCGGCATGGGGAGCATCCCAATCGGGGTTGTAAAACTTCATGAGCAATTTATCAAATCCGATCCTGTCTCATGGGCTGACGTTTCAGAACTGGAAAGAGAGATCCTCTTGCAGTTAGGAATCCTTAAGGAGAAGATCGGACATCAAATAGGCAGGGAGACCATCTTTATAGGAACTGCTGGAACCTTTACAACCCTTGCTGCAATTGATTTAAAACTTAAAACCTATGAGAGGGAAAAGGTGCACCTCCATAGAATACCCCTGAGCAGACTCTATGATATGAAAAAAAGACTGTTTATTCTATCACTTGAAGAGAGAAAAAGGGTGGAGGGACTTGAGATAGGGCGGGCAGACTTGATTATACCAGGCATACAATTTACAATTAACACAATGGAGTTTTTCAAATTTGACGAATTAATTGTAAGCGAGTACGGTCTTCTTGAGGGAGTGCTTCTCGAGACTGTTCAGGAGATGAATAAAAAATGAAAAAGGTATTCCAGAGACCTTCAAGCCTAAAGCAAGTGCCTTTCAGATTCTGTGCAGGCTGCGGACACAGCCTCATACACCGTTTAATTGCCGAATGTATTGATATGCTCGGAATAAGAGAAAAAGTGGTGGGGATTGCTCCTGTTGGATGTGCTGTATTTGCTTATGACTACTTTAATTTTGATATTCTCGAGGCTGCACATGGAAGACCTCCTGCTGTGGCAACCGGGCTGAAACGTAGTATGTCTGACAGGGTGATCTTTACGTATCAAGGCGACGGGGACCTTGCTGCAATAGGTACTGCCGAGATCATCCATGCTGCAAACAGGGGGGAGAATATTTCAGTATTTTTTGTCAACAACGCTACTTATGGTATGACCGGAGGCCAGATGGCACCCACTACGCTTCCTGGTCAGAAGACATCAACTACGCCATTCGGGAGGAATATCAAGGAAGCCGGTTATCCGCTCCATGTTGCAGAACTTCTGTCAACCATTGAGGGAGTTTCCTACATTATAAGGACATCGGTAGATTCTTATAAGAATCTGATAACTACAAAAAGGGCAATAGAGAAGTCCTTCAGATACCAGATGGAGGAAAGAGGATTCAGCCTTGTTGAGATCCTCTCACCCTGTCCGGTTGACTGGGGCCTTACCCCAAGAGATTCAATCATGTGGCTTCGGAAGGAGATGATGTCTGTGTTCCCCCTCGGAACGTTTAAGGATAAATTCCCGGAACGCGGATTAGATAATCAACATTCCATGGAGGAAGATAACTGGAAAAAAGAATTATCATAGCAGGCTTTGGAGGCCAGGGCATACTACTCCTGGGAAAAATCCTTGCCTATGCCGGGATGCTTGAGGATAGAGAGGTTACATGGTTTCCATCCTATGGTGGAGAGATGAGGGGAGGAACTGCAAACTGTGCAGTGATTATCTCAGATGAGCTGATTGCTTCCCCAATTGTTACAAATCCTGACATACTCATTGTCATGAATGATGCATCATTACAAAAGTTCCAGCCGCAGCTGAAACAGAAGGGTATCCTTATCTTCGATTCATCTCTGATCAAGAGTCCTGCCCTGCGGAATGATGTGGAGATTCTCAGAGTTCCTGCAACAGAGATTTCCAGTACAATAGGTTATACAAAATCTGCAAATATGGTATTGACCGGGGCATTGATTGCCAAGACAAGGATTCTTGAGGAGACGACGGTTTTTGAGGCACTCGAGAATTCAATAACCCGGGGTAAAAAAAGCATAGAAATGAATAAAATGGCTATCAGGGAGGGCATGAGATTATTTGAAGATAAGAAGGGCTAAGATATCGGATCTGAAATATATTCACAAACTAATAAATGATTTTGCAAAGAGAGAGGCAATGCTCCCCAGACCACTCAGCGAACTCTATGAAGGCATGAGAGATTTCATCGTGTGTGAATACAATGGAACGATACTCGGTGTTTGCGCACTGCATATCATTTGGGAGGACCTTGCTGAGGTACGCTCCCTCGCAGTTGACAGAGGATACCAGAAATTGGGTATAGGGAAAACCCTCGTGAAAAGATGCCTGAAAGAAGCAAAAGAATTGGGCTTAAAAAGGGTATTTGCTCTGACATACAATCCGGAGTTCTTCAAAAAGCTGGGTTTTGTGGACATTGACAAATCAAGCCTTCCCCAGAAGATCTGGGGAGACTGCTTGCGGTGTCACAAATTTCCTGAATGTGATGAACA
>DAITNM010000109.1:0-3217 GCA_036834585.1 Thermodesulfovibrionales bacterium
AAAGGTGTCAATTGCCTGTATCACACCAATAGCAGCAAGACATGAAGGCATCAGGCTTTAATTTATTTCTTTTTGAATATCTTCTTCAGGTCGTCCAAAGAAAAAGAGATTTTTGTGGGTCTGCCGTGAGGACACTTGTTGGGGTGGATACATCTCTTGAGGTCTGAGAGTAGTTGACTAACTTCTTCATGATTGAGTTTCACCTTGCCACGCACTGAATGATGACATGCAATTTTAGCAGCAAGGGTATTTTTAAGAGTTTTGTCAGGAGCATCGCCTTCGAAGATGCATGATACAATATCCGAGAGAATACCCCTCACGTCAGCTTCTCTGAGAGAATCTGGCAGTGAGCGAACAAGAACTGTATCATGTCCAAAGTCGTCAACCTCTATTCCGAAATCTTTGAGGATCGTGCTGTTTTCAAGGATGGTCATGTATTCCTTGTGTGACAGTTTTACCTGCCTTGGAAATAGCAACCGGTTTGAATCGATATCGATCCCTTTGAGCAATTTTTCATAGAGGATTCTTTCATGAACTGCATGTTGATCTATTAATGTCAATCCCCCTCCATCTGAAATGGCAATGAACGTGTCTCCAAGGTGTATAAAAGACAAAGATGGCTTATACCCAAATTCAATATTTTCAGCTACGACAGAGGATAAAGAGGATTCGTAAAGTGCGGGGTATGAGACATAAGGGAGCGCGTCTCTAATGCTTGAATGAACGAAATGATAGATATATTCTTTGTCCTTAAATCTTACTTCGCGCTTTGCTGGATGAACATTAAAGTCAACTATCCCGGGGTTGATGTCGAGAAAGAGAAAAAAAACAGGGTGTTTCTTTTGGGGGAGTAACCCTTCATAGGCTTTATAGACAGCGTGTGTGATTGAAAAATCTCTTATGGGTCGTCTGTTGATGAAGATGAACTGATAGGCCTTGCTGTTTCTAAAACTATCTCCTTTTGTAACAAAAAAAGTTATTCTTAAGTCTTTAGCCTCAGCATTTGCCTCTATAAGTCCATCGAGAAATTCCTTTCCATAAATCTGCATTATTCTTTCTCTCAAACATGATGCAGAAGGAATACTCAAGGCATCATGGTTATCCGATGAAAGGCTAAAGCCGATTTCATAATGAGAGAGAGCTTCTTCCGTGACAGTGTCAATAATATGGAAAAGCTCTGTGTTGTTTGCCTTCAGGAATTTCCTTCTTGCAGGTGTATTAAAAAAGATGTCTCCGACTTCAACAGTAGTCCCGACTGATGGCGAATCCTTAACAGTCTTTACTTCCCCGCCATGTATCTCTACCGAGATGCCTTGGTGCATGCCTTTTGGTGCTGTAATAAGTTTTACTCTTGCCACAGATGCAATAGATGGAAGGGCCTCACCTCTGAATCCCATTGTCCTTATATTGAAAAGGTCTTCCTCGTTTAACGTCTTACTTGTTGCGTATCTCTCGAAACACAGGAGTGCATCCTCCTTATCCATGCCTGTGCCGTTGTCTGATACCCTGATCAGTTGTTTCCCTCCGTAAAGAACATCTATTTGTATATTGGTACTTACAGCGTCGATAGAATTTTCTATTAGTTCCTTAATGACAGAGGCAGGTCTTTCAATGACCTCACCTGCTGCAATCTTATCCCTTAATGCATTCGGAAGAATCTTGATTTTTGACATCGGAACATCTCAGAGAAGTGACTTGTTTTCGTCCTTCTTCTTTTATCTTTCTGTCTGTGATATTCTACCATATCAAACTTTTGTAGAGATTTGTCAAAACTTTTTTTAAGATATCCCATGAAGAAAAAAAATAGATTCAGACCAGATTGGGACGAATACTTCATAGGCATTGCAAGGGCAGTCTCGACGAGGGCAACCTGTCTGAGGAGAAGGTATGGCGCTGTTATTACAAAGGAAAATATTATTGTGAGCACTGGTTACAACGGTGCTCCTTCAGGGATGAAAGACTGTTTTGCAGTTGGTAAATGCACCCGGAAAGAACTCAAAATACCTCATGGAGAGAGGTATGAGCTATGTCACAGCGTGCACGCAGAGGCGAATGCCATTATTCGCGCATCCGTCGATGAATTACGAGATGCAACGATTTACATATCAGGCATTGATGACAGAGATAAGGAGTGTCATGCTGAGCCATGCATGATGTGCAAGAGAATGATACTTAATTCCAGGATAGCCAAGGTTGTATACTCAGATGGGAATAAGGGATTTGTCGTTATTAATCCCAGGGAATGGCTGAAAAAGAGGGTTTAGAAAGGCATGGTCATGAAGAATATTCTTGTGACAGGTTGTGCAGGGTTTATTGGTTGGAAGGTCTCTGAACAATTGCTTGATGAGGGGATGAATGTTGTTGGCATAGACAATCTAAATGATTATTATGACCCTCGACTGAAAGAATGGCGGCTTGCACAGTTAAAGGCTAAAAGAGCAGGGGGCAGGAGTAGTGCAGAATTCAATTTCAATAAGTGTGATATCGGTGATTTTGATTCAGTCAAAGCAGTTTTTACTAATCATAAAATTGATGCTGTCATAAATCTTGCTGCGAGGGCAGGAGTCAGGGCATCTGTAGAAGACCCATGGGTCTACCTCGATACCAATATGAAAGGGACATTAAACCTACTTGAGTGCTGCAGAGAATTCGGAGTGCATAAGTTTGTCCTGGCATCTACGTCAAGTATCTACGGTCTTAATGAAATGCCTTTTAGAGAGACAGACAGGACCGATGCTCCTTTAGCACCATATTCAGCGACAAAAAAGGGAGCTGAGGTCTTTTGCTACAGCTACCATTATCTTTTTGGTCTTGATATAAGCATACCAAGATATTTCACGGTCTACGGTCCTGCAGGAAGGCCTGATATGAGTATTTTTATCTTTATAAAAAACATCGATAAAGGTATCCCTATAACGGTTTTTGGAGACGGCAAACAACAAAGAGATTTTTCTTATATTGATGATATTGCTGGCGGGACATTGAAGTGTCTCCAGCCTGCTGGTTACGAAATATTTAACCTCGGTAATGACAACCCTGTTGAACTGATGTATGTGATAAACCTGATAGAAGATATCCTCGGTAAAAAGGCAAGAATAGAATTCTCGCCTCGTCATTCAGCAGATGTTCCTGCAACATGGGCAGATATTGGAAAATCGAAGAAAATATTGGGCTGGTACCCGAAGACTACCATCCAAGAAGGCATCAAAAAGACAGT
>DAITNM010000110.1:0-3191 GCA_036834585.1 Thermodesulfovibrionales bacterium
CTCGCAAAGCAACTTGCACGTTTGGGAGTGGATGTGATTGAGGGTGGATTTGCTATCAGTTCACCAGGTGATTTCGAGGCAATAAAGACCATAGGCGCTGAGGTAGAAGGCCCTGTTATCTGCAGTCTTGCCAGGGCCAAGGAACAGGATATTAAAAGAGCATGGGAGGCTGTAAGCAATGCTCCAAAGAGAAGGATCCATATATTCCATTCTACCTCTGACATCCATCTCAAATACCAATTTCGCATAAGCAGGGAAGAGGCGTTAAAGAGGTCTGTTGAGATGGTCAAGCTTGCAAAGAGTTATGTCAATGATGTGGAGTTTTCTCCCATGGATGCAACGAGAACAGATATCGGGTACCTTTGTGAAGTCATAGAAGCAGTTATAGAAGCTGGTGCTTCAACAGTGAATATACCCGATACTGTCGGATACAGCATCCCTGTTGAATTTGGAAGTATGATAAAGACCATTCACGATAAGGTTAAGAATATTAAGAATGCAGTTATTTCTGTCCACTGTCATAATGATCTCGGCCTTGCTGTAGCCAATTCTCTGATAGCAGTCCTGAATGGTGCTGGACAGATCGAGTGTACCATAAACGGTATAGGAGAGCGAGCAGGAAACTGCTCCTTAGAAGAGGTTGTCATGGCCCTAAGGACACGGCGGGACATTTTTCATGCAGATACAAGGGTTAATGCAGAAGAAATAATGCGAACGAGCAGACTTGTGACTAAGATAACTGGGATTTCTGTTCAACCAAACAAAGCAATAGTTGGGGCAAATGCCTTTGCACATGAATCGGGCATTCATCAGGACGGGCTTTTAAAGGAGAAAACCACGTATGAGATTATAAAGCCAGAAAGCGTGGGCCTCTCTTCCACTAAACTTGTCCTTGGCAAGCACTCAGGCAGGCATGCTTTTAAAACGAGGCTTAAGGAGCTTGGCTATGTTGTTTCTGATGAAGAGCTAAACAGTGCATTTGAAAGATTTAAAAGGATTGCTGACCAAAAGAAAGACATTTTTGATGAAGATATTGAGGCATTGATTTCTGAAGATGTAGCAAAAGTTACGGAGATTTACAGCCTCGTTGATTTAAATATTGTGAGCGGTATAAAGAAGAAGCCCACTGCTACAGTTACGCTCAAGGTGGGTGGGAAAAAGATCAAGAAAATGAAATATGGTGATGGCCCTGTTGATGCAACATATAAAGCTATTGCATCAATTACAAATACGAAAAGCAATCTCCTTAAATTCGAGGTAAAGAGCATTACAGGAGGAACAGACGCCCTCGGAGAGGTGCTGGTCTCTCTTGAAGAAGGAGGCAGGATAGTAAGGGGACATGGTGCTGATACCGATATAATCGTTGCCTCTGCAAAAGCTTACATTAATGCCCTGAACAAACTGGAGGCAAGGAAAAGTATATCGTCATGAACCTTACTGAAAATGCCCTCAGAGTTCTTCATCAAAGGTATCTCTTCAAAGATGAATCGGGGAAGGTTATAGAGACACCTGAGAAAATGTTCGAAAGGGTTGCAATGACAGTTTCCTCTGCGGAAAGTCTTTACGGGAGTAACCCTGAAGAATGGAAAGAGAGATTTTATGAACTTATGTCAAACCTTAAATTTCTTCCTAACTCCCCTACCCTGATGAATGCAGGAAAGGATATTGGTCAGCTTGCTGCATGTTTTGTATTACCTGTGGAAGACTCCATGAAGTCCATATTTGATACCTTAAAAAATGCTGCCTTAATATTACAGAGTGGCGGAGGCACAGGATTTTCCTTTTCGAGACTGCGGCCTAAGGCTGATATTGTACGTTCTACCGGAGGAATAGCGAGTGGTCCTGTTACTTTTATGAGGATTTATAACACGGCTACGGAGGTGATAAAACAGGGTGGTGCAAGACGTGGCGCAAATATGGGGATACTGCGTGTTGACCACCCGGACATCCTTGACTTTATAAAAATAAAAAGAACAGGATTGGAATTAACCAACTTCAATATCTCTGTTTCAGTGACAGATGCCTTTATGGATGCTATGAAAAAGGATGAAGAGTACGATCTAATTAATCCAAGGAGTAAAACTGCAGTTGGAAGAATAAAGGCAAAAACTGTATTTGATGCAATGATTGAGAGTGCATGGGAGACTGGTGACCCTGGGGTTGTCTTTATAGACAGAATAAACAGGGCGAATCCTACCCCCCATATCGGGACCATCGAATCTACAAACCCCTGTGGTGAACAGCCATTACTTCCCTATGAGGCATGCGTTTTAGGATCTATCAACCTGTCAAAATATGTGAAGCACTCTATTTTGAAAGATCGAACTTTCAAGTTCAGAGATATGAAAGAAGATATTGACCTTGAACGTCTCACAGAGGACATTAAAGCAGCAGTGAGATTTCTTGACAATGCTATAGATGTTAATAAATATCCACTTCCTGAAATAGAGAAGATGCACAGAGGTAACAGGAAGATAGGCCTCGGAGTTATGGGATGGGCAGATATGCTAATACTTCTCGGTATTCCTTATAACCATAAAAGAGCATTCAGACTTGCGAGTGATTTAATGAGGATCATAAGAAACACAACAAGGCAGGCATCTGTTGAGCTTGCTGAAGTCAGAGGAGTTTTTCCTAATTTTAAAGGTTCTATCTATGATACTCCGGGCATGCCACAGGTAAGGAATGCCACGACTACAACGATAGCACCTACGGGAACCCTTTCAATCATTACAGACTGCTCCAGCGGCATAGAGCCCATATTTGCCCTTGCATACAAGAGATTGATAATGGATGCTGAGCTTCAGGAGATAAACAAGTACTTCTTCGAAATAGCTAAAGAAAGAGGCTTCTATAGCGAAGAGTTAAAAAAGAAAGTTGTCGAAAAGGGCAATTTAAAAGGGATAAAGGAAGTTCCAAAGGAGATAAGAAGTGTCTTTAAAACAGCACATGAAATACCCCCGGAGGACCACATTGAGATGCAGGCGAGGTTTCAGGAGTTTACAGATAATGCTGTTTCAAAGACTATTAACATGCCCCATAGAGCAAAAAAAGAAGACGTCGCAAGGGCTTTTCTTCTTGCATACGAGAAAAACTGCAAAGGGATAACGATCTTCAGATACGGAACTGCTAAGAAAGGCACCTTAGTAAAGTTTACAGATATTGATTAAGTGTGATAAAAAGAATTTGAT
>DAITNM010000111.1:0-3155 GCA_036834585.1 Thermodesulfovibrionales bacterium
CCTCGCGGCTCTTCTCCTTTTTCGCTTCCTCAAGGATGACATTGACTTGCCTTTTTGTACCTGAAATAATTCTTTCAGACTCCTCATGAGCACTCTTCAGTATCTCCCTCTTTTGATTCTCAGCCTCAGCAATTCTTTCTATTAAAAGCCTCTCTTTTTCTTCCAATTCTTTCCTGTGTCTCTGGAGTTCAATAAGTGCTTCTTCATACTGCATCCTTTTTTCCTTCATGCCTGTTACAAGGTTATGAAACTCCACATTCATGGAGCCAAGCATCTCTTTTGCTGAGTTGATAATATCCTCAGGCATGCCATACCTTTTTGCTATCTCCAGGGCATAAGACTGTCCTGGTTCTCCTACCTTCAAACTGTAGAGTGGTGATAAGGTTTCCTGATCAAATTCCATTGAAGCATTTACCATCCCCTCTGTCCTGTGTACAAAACCCACTATATCAATGATATGTGTTGTAGAAAAGACAAGTGTATCTTTTTCCTTCAGGTTATTTAATACTGCGCAGGCAATTGCAGCCCCTTGAACTGGGTCTGTGCCTGTACCCAGTTCGTCCAGCAGGACAATAGTATTCGAATCAGCCCTTTTCAATATCTCAGAGATATTGGAAACATGGGCAGAGAATGTAGAGAGGCTGCTTTCTATCGACTGTTCATCACCAATATCTACGAGGATTTCTTTTACGAGTGGAAAGGTGGATGAAGAATCACATGGTACCGGTATACCTGATAGAGCCATGAAAAGTAGAAGTCCTACAGTTTTTATAGCTATAGTTTTGCCTCCTGCATTGGGGCCTGTTATAACCATTACTCTGTTTTTTCCATCTAACTCCAAATTCAGGGGGACTATCTTCTCGAAGGCATTGTTCTTCTCTAAAAGCATCAATAGAGGATGCCTTGCCATTACAAGTTTTATAGTAGATGTATCGTTCATCTCCGGAATATTCATCTTCATGTAATCCGAAAACCGCGCAATGCTATTTAAGACATCCATGTAAACAATAGTCTCATGTTGTGCCAAAATATCATCAACTACCAATCGTATCTTTCCGCTGATAGCCTTCAAGATTCTTATCTCTTCAGCCTTCTCATCGGCAATTAGATTCTCAAGTTCATTGGCAACTCCGATAATCTCTAAGGGCTCTATGAATGCTGTTTCCCCGGACCTCGAAATATCATGCACAACACCCGGTACTCTCCCTTTTGAATCCATCCTTACGGGTATAACCCACCTTCCTGATCTCTGGCTGATAAAATTATCCTGAAGGAATGTAACCATTCTCCTGTCTCTCACCATCTCCTCAAGCCTCTTCCTTATCTTTTTCTCCAGGCTTCTTATTTGTATTCTTAATTCATTAAGAACGGATGAGGCGCTGTCAAGGATATTCCCTTCGCTATCAATAGTTCTTTCGATAAGTTTCAGAATGTCGGGAAAGCCTGTTAAATTGCCTGTGAGCTCCCTTAGGAGAGGGATGTCTTTTCTGTCTTTCAACTGTAACGATATGGCTGATATTATCCTGAGAATTGTTAAAACTGATAAGAGTTCAGTAGGTTCAAGGAATGTTCCCTCCGGTCTTATTTTAGTTATTAACTGGGATATGTCCTGAAAACGGGAGAGCCTGAGGGGCATGCCTTCCTGGGAAAGTCTCCGAATCTCCTGAATCTGTCCAAATCTCTTTTCAATATCCTCCTTGTTATTAAGAGGAAGGATGGAAAGAATATATCCCTGTGAGGCGTCACTATTGGAAAGCCTTGAGATAACATTCAAGATTTTGTCAAATTCAAGGATCTGTAATGGTTCTCTTCTTTTCATAAAGACCCGGCGCTTGTTTTATATTTTATTTCTGCCCTCTTCTTCTTTTTTGACTTCTGTTTCTTTATTTTTTCTGCCTTGAGGTCACGGAGTGTCATTTTGCCTGACAGTTTTTCTAATTTTTCCACGAGTTCACGCCTTGCAAGAAATCTGTTTATAGATTGGCTTCTGTCTTTCATACATTTCACTTCTGTACCTGTAGGTATGTGTTTCAGATAAACACAGGTTGATGTCTTATTAACCTTTTGACCCCCCTTCCCTGAGGACCGAACAAACTTCTCTATAATATCCTTTTCATGGATTCCCAGAACCTCCATCCTTTCCCTTAACCATCTATTCTTCTCTTCACTTACAGCAAAAGATGCCATTACATCACTCCTGATCTAATCTTCCAAAAAAACATTGAAACTTAAAATATTAAAAATATACATTAATCTTGTCGTTTATAAAAATTCTGATACAGCCCTCCTTAATTCAAACTAAATAATGGTGGATATAGTATTTGAGCAGGTTTTTTTGTTTTACCTTACTCAACAACTCTTACTATCTCATCTGTTACAACTCTATCTGTCCTGAATTGATTTACAGGTGATGATAAATCAGGATACCCTATGGAGATTCCAAGGACAAGCCTCTTTAATCCCGCTATCCCTAAAAACTTCTTTACGTGCTTTGCATAATCAGTAAGAAACGCCTGTGGCACAGTACCGAGCCCATTTGCATAAGCAGCAAGCATAAGGCTTTGTGCAAAAAGTCCCATATCGAAAATAGACCATGCTGTCAGGGATGAGTCCTGAAAGAGGAACATACCATGCGGTGCTCCATAAAACTGGAAGTTCGCAATCTTTGCCTTTCTTAACGCCTCTAATGAAAACATATCCACCCCTGTCAATTCACTCCTTTTCTTCAGGAGGGCATTAATCCTTTTATCTAAGGCTTGAGGCCATGACTTTGGTTCAGGTATATCAGGGCAGGGTTTGGTATCCTTTTCAAGGAGTTCTACAAGAATCTTTGACAATTCCTCTTTTTTCTTTCCTGAGAGAATCACAACTTCCCATGGTTGAGTATTTTTATATGAAGGACTCCATTTTGCTATATCAATGACTCTTTTCAGTACTTCCAATGGTACAGGATCTGGCTTGAATTTCCTGATACTCATTCTTGCTTTAATGCATTCAATAGCGTCCATAACTACCTCCTTTTAAATATCTTTTCAATCATTCCGCACTTGCCTATCATTATTATAAAATTTCTTTAACTAAAGAATGAAAATCTGGAATGACGGAAGAAAACAGATTGAAATAGTGTAACTATATGTTAGGGACTGCGCTCCAGT
>DAITNM010000112.1:0-3150 GCA_036834585.1 Thermodesulfovibrionales bacterium
TCTCTGATTTCATCTCTGAAGACAAAACAGTGATATCCATAGCTGCAGGCATAACACTCTCCTATCTATCAGCGAGACTTAAGACACGAAAGATGGTAAGAGTTATGCCGAATACTCCAGCACTTATACAGGAGGGAATGTCTGTTATGTCAATGTGTGAGTGCATTCATGATAAAGATATAGGCGTTATAAAAGACATATTTATGTCCATTGGTAAGCTACTTGTTTTACCGGAAAAATATATGGATGCTGTGACAGCCCTTTCAGGAAGCGGGCCTGCCTTTTTTGCATATTTTATTGAGGCGATGATAGAGGGAGCTGTCAAGATGGGACTTGGGAAGGATGATGCTACTGCACTTGCAGTCCAGACACTGCTCGGTACCGCAAGGTTGCTTGATACCGGTTTGACCCCTTCTAAACTTAGAGAGATGGTTACATCACCAGGAGGCACTACTGCAGCAGGTCTTAAATTATTTGAGGAGAGAAAATTTAAAGAGGTGGTTATTGCTGCTATAGAGGCAGCAACGAAGAGGGCAAAGGAGTTGGGAAAAACGTAATGCGTGAAGCGGGTTACGATATTTCATTCGCTTTTTTCGGGTCATTGCGGCTTGTCCGCAATCCTTCCGACTCTTGTCCCCGCTTTTTCGGGGATCAATTCGGAATCGAAGAAAGATTCCAGACAAGCTGGAATGACAAAATAAAGAAGGATTCTATAACGATCTCTGGTAAGAGGACAAGCCAGAATGATGTATTAGAGACAAATACCATGCCTGCCTGTTTTTATTTAAATTTATAATGAAGGAGCATAAATGTTCATATTTGCAAATTTATTACTTGCTATAGCTCATATACTTGATATAGCACTCACAATCTATATGTGGATAGTAATTATTTCGGCTGTTATCAGCTGGGTCAACCCTGATCCTTATAATCCCATAGTAAGATTTCTGAGGGTAGTTACAGAACCGGTATACAGACCTATAAGGAAACTCATTGGTTACAGGCTCGGTCCGATAGATATTTCCCCTATGGTAGTAATTCTTGCTATCATATTTGTTCAGAAGTTTCTTGTAAGTTCATTGATAGAGTTTGCTTATAAATTAAAAACAGGAGGCATAGTATGAGAATAACACCCCTTGATATCCAGCAAAAACAGTTTCCCATGAAATTTAGGGGATTTGATGTTGAAGAAGTATATGCATTTCTTGAGGTGATAAGGGAAGAGATGGAGGACCTGCTCAGAGATAATGCTTCTTTCAAGGAAGACATGATAAAGCTGGAGACACAGGTTAAGGAGCATAAGGACATGGAGACTACTCTCAAGGAGACCCTTATGACAGCCCAGCAGATGGTAGAAGAATATAAGACAAATGCGAGAAAAGAAGCAGAACTCCTTGTGAAAGAGGGTGAGCTCAGGGCAGATACCCTTATGAAGGATGCTCAGGAGAAGGTTATAAAGATACATGAGGACATCGTTGACCTAAAGGGGATAAGACGTCATTTCAAAGAAGAGCTTAAGAGGCTAATCGAGGGGCATTTAAAGATGCTTGAGTTTGACAAGGAGAGGGAGGAAGAAGGAAGAGGTGTGGCAGGAGAATGACAAAATATAGCGCCCTGAGGGGTACACAGGATATCTTTCCACCCGAAATATACATATGGCAGAAGGTTGAAAAGGTAGCAAGAGACGTTTTTTCTGCATATGGCTTTCAGGAGTTAAGGGCGCCAATCATAGAGTCGACAGAAATATTTGTGAGGAGTATTGGTGAGACAAGCGATATAGTGGAAAAAGAGATGTACACCTTCTCTGATAAGGCAGGGAGAAGCGTTACCCTTCGTCCGGAAGGAACCGCTCCTGTTGTAAGATGCTATGTGCAGAACCGACTCTACAATCTTCCATCACCCCAGAAATTTTTTTACTCGGGACCTATGTTCAGATATGAAAGGCCTCAGAAAGGCCGTTTAAGACAGTTTTACCATGTTGGTGTTGAAGCTTTGGGAACATCTGACCCGAAAATTGATGCTGAAATCCTGTTGATGCTCAAAATCATCCTTGATAAACTTAATCTAAAAGAACTTTCCTATGAGTTGAATTCCATCGGGTGCGAGAAATGCAGGCCTGATTATAAAAAAGCACTACTAAATTTCCTTTCAGACAGGATTAATGGATTTTGTCCTGATTGTAAAAGAAGATATGAGTTCAATCCCCTCAGAATACTCGACTGTAAGGTAAAGGAATGCATAAAGCTCAGGATGGATGCCCCAAAGGTTACTTATTTTCTCTGTGAGGATTGCAAGGAGCACTTTGAGACACTCATGTCATTACTAAAATTGGCTGACATTCCTTATACTGTGAATCATGACATGGTCAGGGGACTTGATTATTACACGAGAACCACATTCGAAGTGAAGAGTAAACAACTCGGTGCCCAGAATGCTGTGGCTGCTGGTGGACGTTATGATAAGCTCGTTGAGGAATTTGGTGGTCCTCCCACACCTGCAATTGGTTTCGCCATAGGAATGGAGAGGGTTTCAGAATTATTGAGTTCGTCGTATAAGACTGAAATTCCGGTGCCTGAAGTTTTTATCGCCACTGTCGGATTACCTGCAGAAAATGAAAGTCTTGTTATAGCAAGCAGGCTCAGGGAGAAGGGGATATGGGTTGAAATCGGCTATACTGGGCATTCCTTGAGAAGCCAACTGAGAAGGGCTGATAGATTATCAGCACGGTACGTTCTGATTATGGGTGATGATGAGATCAAATCCAGCAAATTGAAATGGAAACGCCTTTCAGATGGAACACAGGGGGAAATTCCAATCTCTAAGGTCTTAGAATTCTTCAGTAAATAATAACCAGATTTTTAACCCTAATGGCGGATGCAGTATTTTCGCCCATTCTCGTCCCGATAACCAAATAATGCAGATATTGTTCAAAATTTATTTACCAAAATTATCTATAAACCATGACATACAGGCAGGGCACAGTACCTTCGCTCATTCTCGTCCCGATAAGATCGGGACTCCGAGGCTTTTGCCTCTTTATATTAGAAATATTCTTAATGGAATATCAGCAAAAAAATCCGCTCAGATACTATGCCCTGCCATTTATTTTAAAAATAATATGGTTAGTTCAAATAATACAATTGAGAGATG